>CALDNG010000191.1 GCA_937915285.1 uncultured Desulfomonile sp.
CGCCCGTTTCAGCCTCTCACCGGAAGGGGTGGTCGTCGTTCCCCAGGGGATGAGCTTGAAATAGGCCCAACCAATTGATGGATTAAGTAAGGTTTTCAAACATGCCGTTTGTTAGGATTGAAGGTCGAAGCATAGCGTACGGAGTTACGCCCGAGTCATTTAACCCGGATGCGCTCTCCGCTGTCTTTTTGCATGGATCAGGTGGAGACCGTAGTGACTGGAGATTTCAACTCGAAGCTCCTGGATCCAACCATGTTGCAATTGCCTTGGAATTGCCAGGGCATGGTTTGTCTGACAAACCCGGGGAATCCGATGTGAGAAAATACGCCGACTGGACTGAGGCTTTTGTAGACGCCCTAGGTCTGACCAGGGTAGTTCTGGTCGGCTGTTCTCTTGGCAGCGCCATAGCCCAGATCATTGCAGTGAATCCCAAGCCCTGGCTCAAGGGCATCGTCCTTGTGGGAGCGGGGGCGCGTTTGAGGGTTATGCCGGAATTGCTGAAAGCTTTACTTGAAAAATCCCAAAAGGCTTTGGAAAATCTTGGTGCTTATTGTCTCTCTGGTTCAGCGCCGGACGAACTCAAATCAATTATCAGAGAAAAATACCTGACCGCGGATCCTTTATTGATTCATGGCGATTTGAGCGCCTGTGACAAATTCGACATGATCAAGCAGGTCGGTTCAATAAAACTGCCTACATCCATCATTGTCGGCGCCCAGGACGTCCTTACCCCGGTAAAATATTCCGAGTTTCTTAATCGGGAAATCGGCGGCTCTGAATTGACAGTGATTGACAGAGCAGGCCATTTGGTCATGCTTGAACAACCTCAGGCCTTCAACGCTGCCATTCAGAAATTCCTGGCCGGCCTTCCAATGTAAAGGGTGTGTCGAGAGAAAAAAATCTAGATCAGACTAGAATATTCGATACGGTTTCGTCCTGTCTCCTTAGCTCTGTAAAGAGCTTCATCCGCCGCCCCGATTACGCTGTCTACAGCCGCTTGAGAAGCTGTGTCGACCACCACGGCCCCAAAACTGAGGGTCACCTCAAAAATTCCTTCTGCCGTGACGACAGGATGCAACTCGAAATCGCTTCGGATTCTTTCGACTGACGCGCATCCACACGCCTGATCGCATCCCGGTAATATGATAAGGAATTCCTCTCCTCCATAACGTCCAACAGAGTCATATTGTCTCAGTCCGGAAGTCATTCTGATGGCTGTTTCCCTGAGCGCAACGTCCCCTGCGAGATGGCCATAAACGTCATTGATGTTCTTGAAATGGTCTATGTCGGCCATCACTACTGTCAGAGGCCTACACTCACGCTGGGATCTGGCAAGCTCTCTCTGCAGAACCTCCAGGATCGCATGCCTGTTCCAAAGACCAGTAAGAGAGTCGTGGGTGGCCTGAAATTCGGATGCTTTGAGCGCCTCAAACAAATCCTGCTGAAGTTGGACAATCCTGGTGGCCGCCCTTATCCTGACTCTTAGCTCCTGAGGATCAAAAGGCTTGGTTATGTAGTCGTCAGAGCCGGCTTCCAGGCCCTCCACGATGTCATGCTGACTGCTTTTGGCCGTCAGAAGGATGATGTAGGTGTAGGGTTTGGTCTCCATTGCCCTGATTTTTTTGCACAGGGTCGGTCCGTCAATGCCGGGCATCATCCAATCCAGCACGACAAGTTTGGGAGCATCCCCTTTGTTGAGTTCAGACCATGCCTGATTTCCGTCCTCACAAACTACTATGTCATGTCCCCACCTTTTCAGATGGGATTCGAGGAACTTTCTGGTAATCGGATCGTCTTCAGCGATCAGTATTCTCAATGGCTTCTCCTCCTGAAGTGTGGGAAGATTCTTCAAAGCATGAATTTATGAGTGATCTTCAAACGATGTTAGAGTTGTCTGACAGTTTTCGCAGTTCACTCTGGATGCGTCGGATTTCATCCTCAGAGACTCCCGGAACGCTCCTGATCTGGCTCTCAGTCGCTTGAACTATTCCTTTGACTGATCCGAAAGAAATGAGCAGAGCTTTTCTTTTCTGAGGTCCAATGCCGGGAACTTTATCCAGTGCAGACCTAATAACATTCTTCTTTCTATATTCTTTGTGAAATGACAAGACAAACCTGTGGGCCTCATCCCTGATCCTCATAAGCAGTAGCAATCCCGAGTCGCCTTTTTTGAAGGATAGGTGATTCTTTCTGTTGGGCACATATATCTTGTCAGTGTCTTCATCATTCACGGCCTTGGCAATAGAGATGACCGGGACACGCCTTGAGGCAGGGAGACTCTCCAGAGCAGATGCCGCCGCCTTTAACTGTGACTTTCCGCCATCTATCAACATCAGATCGGGTAGTGGGTCATCCTGCGTATGCTCGACACGCCTCGAAATAGTCTGATGGATCATTCCGGGGTCATCCTGATCTTCAAAATCCCTTATCCTGTATTTGCGATAAGCAGGCTTATTCGGTTTTCCATCGAGAAACGATACCTTTGCGCCAACAGCCTCATCCCCTGCAAAGTTGGAAATGTCATAACATTCTATCAGTTTTGGAACTGAATTCATCCCAGTTTTTAGCGCTATGCGTTCGAGAATTTTCTGTAGAGAGTCTTTTTGTTTTTCGCGAAGCAAGGCGTTTTCGGAATTCTTTTTGGCCAGGCGCATCAATCGCATTCCATCACCGCGGTGGGGAACGCGTATAGAAACCTTGCTTCCCCTGATTTCGGAAAGCCATGTCTCTACAATTTCAGGCCGTTCCACCTCGTGCGAAACCAGAATTTCCTTTGGGACAGATGCGCCTGAATCATAAAACTGTTTTAATGCTGAGGTTATGATTTCCTCGTTTTCCAGAGCTGAACTCCTGAAAACAAAAGACTCTTCTGAAATCAGGTTTCCTTTTCGGAATGAAAGGGCTGATACAGCGTAAGTGTCTGATTCTCCTGGAATAAGCGCTATGACGTCCTGGTCTTTCTGATGAAAGAACGAAACACTCTGCATTTCCAGGGTTCGTCTGACCGAGGCCAACCTGTCCCGGAGTCTAGCCGCCTCCTCGAATCTCAATCCTTTTGAAGCCTCATCCATCTGCTGTTCGAGCGATCTGGTGAATTCAGCGCTTCTACCTTCCAGCAGGAGTATTATGGAATTAACCATTCTTCTGTATTCTTCCGGGTCAACTCGACCGGCGCATGGGCACATGCATCTCTGCATCTGACAGTTTAGGCATGGCCTTGTAATGGTCTTGAGCTGCCTATCGGTACACTGTCTGAGCGGGAAAATCCTTTTGATTAGATTGAGAGTGACGCGGGCATCCCGGGCGGATGAATAGGGCCCAAAATATTTTTCACCATCCGGTTCTATCCTTTGGGTTCTGACTAGTGTAAGTCTTGGATATTTATGGGTAATATTCAGTTTAAGAGAGAAAAACGATTTGTCATCGCGAAGATTGACGTTGTATTTTGGGCGATGTTCCTTGATCAGGTTGTTCTCTAGGATGAGAGCTTCTTTCTCTGTCTGAGTGAGTATGGTTCTGATATTCTCGACGCGCGCCATGAGATATCTGATTTTAATTCTCTCATCTCCACTTTTTGAAAAATAATTCCTTACCCTGTTTCTTAGATTTCCCGCCTTTCCAACGTACAATACTTTTGAATACTTATCCTCCATGATGTAAACCCCTGGACTCGTGGGTAAGTTTTGGAGGAATTTTTCGTCAACAGGCATTTACAGACTCTTATGATTTTTATTCGATGTCACGTTAGTTAATATGACAGTTTGCGGACTTACGACAATATTTATGATACAAAGATGCATCATAATGGGAATTTGCGCGCATGAACTTAAGGCTTTATAAGAATACAACTTGCTAAGATTCAGGTTCATTTGCTAATAATGTTCATTTGACAAAAAGAATTGTTAATGTGGATAGCTGAGGTTCCTCTGATGAAAAAGAATCAGGATCGAAAAGTAGCTGAGACGAAATTTCTTGAAGACAAGGGTCGCATCACCAACAAGGAGATGGCTAGAAAATTGGGAGTACACCCAGCTACGGTGGCCCGCTGGAAAAAAGCGGACGAGTGGGATCTTAAATTAATGCAGAGCCTATCGCAACCTGAACCTCGGCAAACACGGGAACAAGGCGCTTTCAGGATTGATTTGAAACATATCAAGTTGCTCAATGAGCGAATCGATTCGTATCTCGCAAGGAGGGATCTACTGTCATCGGAGATACTCGAACTCTCTGAAGCGAAATTGAACCTCATAAATTGCATGGAGATAATTAACGAGCAGTCAAGATTTTCGGTTGAAGATGAATTCGATGACATTTCGAATATGGATTATGAATAAAAAATTTTGAAGGAGCAGCCATGATTGAAATGAGATTTCACGGCCGTGGAGGTCAGGGCGCCGTCACTTCTGCTGAGTTGGTAGCTCAGGCCGCCATAGACACTGGCAAATATGCGACGGCTTTTCCTAGCTTCGGACCGGAGAGACGCGGCGCGCCTGTTGTTGCTTTCGCCCGAGTGGACGAAGAGCCTGTTCGAACGCGCTACAAGGTTTACAAACCGGATGTGGTAGTAGTTCTGGACCCGTCACTTCTCGAGATAGCCAATCCTGCAGAGGGACTAAGCGAGAGCGGCATTCTGATAATTAATTCCTCGGAGGACCCGGCTTCCATAAGGAAAAAAATCTCCTACTCTGGCAAGCTGGCGCTAACTGATGCCAGCAAGATCGCCAGGGAAGTAATAGGTCTTCCCATAACCAACACGACCATGGTTGGCGCATTGGTGAAGGGCACAGGCATATTGAGCGTTGAATCACTGAAAGGTCCATTCCAGAGACGTTTTGGCAAGATAGCCTCCAGGAATATCGAAGCCATGCAGCGGGCCTTTGAAGAAACTCAGATTTTTGAATAGGCTGTCTGAAAAATTATCAAGCATTTTAATCTCTTGCTTTCGCTGTGTTAGTGAACGGAGGAAACAGTGACAAAACCGATGGATCAAATCTTGTGGCAGGAAATTGAGCCGGGGGGCGTGATAACAGAGCCAGGAAACGCCTCTTGTTACCATACCGGCGCATGGAGATCTCAGAAACCGGAATATAACCCGAATTTATGCATAAAATGCTGGCGCTGCTACATCATGTGTCCCGAAAGCGCCATCTCACCTAATTACGACACGAACGAATTCGTTTGGAATTACGACTATTGTAAAGGCTGTGGGATATGCGCTTATGAGTGCCCCGCTAAAGCAATCGAGATGCAGGAGGACTAAAAAATGGGGCAAAAAGTAGGAATTGAAGTTTCCATAGCAGCCGCTGACGCCGTTGGACTTTGTGACGTCGATGTTGTGGCCGCTTACCCGATAACCCCTCAGACACATGTCGTTGAGCACCTCGCGGAACTTTGCGCATCGGGTCATCTGGATGCAGAGTTCGTCCCGGTGGAGAGCGAACACTCTGCCATGAGCGTATGCTGTGGCTCAGCGGCCGTCGGAGCAAGAACCTTTACAGCCACTTCAGCCCAAGGACTCGCATTGATGTCCGAAATAGTCTTCATAGCCTCGTCGATGAGACTACCCATGGTCATGTTCCTGGCAAACAGGGCCCTGAGCGCACCATTGTCAATCTGGAATGATCACTCGGACACCATGATGGTTAGGGACTGCGGCTGGATTCAGGTCTTCTGCAAGAATGGTCAGGAAGTCTATGACGCAATTTTCCACGCTTTTAGGGTGGCTGAAGACAAAAGGGTTTCTATGCCTGTCATGATCAACGTTGACGGCTTTGGACTGACCCATGTCATTGAACCAATAGAATTCTGGACCAAAGAGATGGTGAAGGAGTATCTTCCCCCGTTTGAACCGCTTTACACTCTCCATCCTGACAAGGTCGTCACCATGGGGGCCTTTGGAATGCCGGAGATTTTTACGGAAGCAAAGAAGGCCCTTGATGTCGCAATGTGGAACTCAGCTCCGGTAGTTGTTGAAGCCTGGAATGAAATGGCTAAGCTTACCGGTCGACAATACATGCCGGTCGAGACCTATAAGGCTGACGGCGCTGAAACTCTTATCCTTGCAATGGGATCAATATGCGAAACAGCCTCCATAGCGGTGGACCGCTTTAGAGAAGCCGGCAAGAAGGTCGGATTGGTGAACCTGAGACTATGGAGACCACTTCCGAAAGACGAACTCCGGAAGGCTTTGTCTGGAGCCAAAGACGTAGTGGTGCTGGATCGGGCGTTAACTCCAGGAGGCGCAAACAGCCCGTTAACCGCCGAAATCAGATCACTGATGTATGGTGAAACCGCCAGGCCGAACATTTACAATATGGTTGCCGGGCTAGGTGGGCGGGATGTTACTCCCGAAGATATCACCACAATGCTTGAAAAGGCGTTGGCTGACCAACATAAAGGATATTACATCTATGGCGTCCGTGGCTAACGGCGTGAGCATGATGGAGAAAAAAATGGCTGAAACAGAAAAAAAGAAAGTAATCAAGCCTCTGAAAAACTTCCCCATGGAAGAATACATTAATAGTGGACATCGCGCATGTCAGGGTTGCGCTGAGGTGTTGGCTGTCAGACACGTTCTCAAGGCCATAGGACCGGACATGGTTATGGCAATGGCCACCGGATGTATGGAGATCATCTCTTCACCCTATCCATACACTTCCTGGAATGTTCCCTGGATTCATGTCGCCTTTGAAAACGCTGCCGCAGTTGCTTCAGGTGTGGAATCCGGCTTGAAGGCCCTTCGGAGAAAAAAACGAGTTCCGGACAAAGATGTGACCATACTGGCAATGGGCGGAGACGGCGGAACAACGGACATCGGCTTCCAGGCCCTCTCAGGAATGATGGAACGGGGTCACAAGATAATATATGTCTGTGTTGATAATGAAGCCTATATGAATACTGGAATCCAGCGTTCATCATCCACTCCCTTCGGGGCTACCACTACCACATCCCCTGCTGGCAAGGTGGCGCCAGCAGGCCAGATGACGTGGAAAAAGGACATGACCGCAATTGCAGCCGCTCACGGCATTCCTTACACTGCAACCGCATGTCCCACCTTCTTCAACGACCTGCAAAAGAAAATCCTGAAAGCCAAGGAAGTTCAGGGCCCGTCATACATACACATTCTGTCCGTATGTCCGACTGGCTGGAGAGTGCCTCCCCAGAAGGCAATAGAATACGGCCAGCTTGCGGTCGATACAGGGGTGTTTCCGCTTTATGAGGTAGAGAACGGGATATGGAAGCTCAACAGGAAACCTAAAGAGCTGAAACCGGTATCCGAATATTTTAAGGGACAGGGAAGGTATCGACACCTGGACGAAAAATTGACTGCGGAAATACAGGAAAAAATTACTGCCCGTTGGAACAGACTAGTCGAACTCAGCGGGGCCGACAAGGAAAGCTAGGATCAGGATTTTTCGGGGTCATTCTCTGACTGTCGGAAGTCAGTATTTTAAGGAGGCGGTTTTATTCCGCCTCCTTTTTATTGCCTGCGACAACTTTACAAACAAGGATAAATAACTGGCTATGAATGCAGCAAAAAAGCCGGCTCAATAATTGTGCCGGCTTTCTGTTATTTGTGTAAGGGTCGGTTACCCCGACTCAGATCACATGTCGTCATCCTCATCTTCGCCCGGCCAGTCAAGGAACGGTTGTTCCTGTTCCACCATGGCGTTGACCATCATTTCAACCAAACCAGTGTACCAGATTCCGGTCTTCTCATAAACCTCATACGTCTCCATGATGTCACGGATCTGGCCTTTACAGTTTGAGCACGGAGCGCAAACCATCTTCTTTAGTTCAGGGTCCATCTCGCCCTGAAACGCTCCGAGAATTTGCTGAAGTTTCTTTCGGCCGGAAAGCTTGATTTTCCAGTCTGTAAAGTTGCCCGAACTCATGATAGCAAAGCCGGAACCTCCACCGCAGCAATAATTCTCAACTCCGTGAGGAGTCATTTCCCTGAAACGGCCAGGAGGTGTTATGGCCCTAAGTACTTCGCGCTGAGGCTTCACTATACCCATGAGTCTCACTGCGTTACATGGGTCATGCAAAGTCACGGGGAAATCATTCTTGGACGGATCAAATTTGATCTTTCCTGATTTCACAATGTCCCATAGTAAAGTGTATGAACTCTCTCTCGGGATCAACTGATCGCCTGGAAGAAGTCTGTCTGCGATGACCGATAGAGCCTTATGAGCGTGACCGCATTCCCCTATGACGATCTTTTTCACACCCAATTCCCTGGCAATCTCGAGATGCTTTATGGCTACTCTCGCAAACTGAACATCATCGTACCACAGGCCATAATTGACGGCGTCATAGCCCACCAGGTCCGTAGAAATCGTATAGTCGATACCGGCGGCGTCAAAAAGTATTGCAAACGCCATCGGATTCTCCGGCCAGGACATAAATTCCCCCGCATTGTGGACGAGGAGAATCTCGGCGCCTTTTTTGTTTAGGGGTATCTTAATTCTCTTGCCGGTTTTTTCCTCTATATCGTCCTCGAGGTACTCTATGATGTCTCCAATGGCGGCCGTCGTCATTCCTGTGCTGGATCCGAATTTTAGATGTTTTACTGATCCCTTCTCATGAATCTCAGCGGCTGCTATTCCGAGTTCCTGACTGAAGAGTTTTCTAAGTTCGTGAGTGATCAGTCCATTATCCACGCCGACTGGACAAACCGAGGCGCAGCGACGGCAAAGTGTGCAGCGATATGCCAATTCCGCCAATCGGGCCACCAGATCCCAGTTAAGGTCGATGTCATGTCCTCTGAAACCGGCCAGTATCTTTCCGCCCGGTGATAGATACTTCTTGGCGACTTTTCTCAAAACGTCAGCTCTAAAGGTTGGCCGGTAAATGTCCTTGTGTCCGCTAGCTTCAAAAACCGGGCAGGCATCAGCGCATGTCTGGCATTTTGCGCAATACTCCAAAGACAACATTAGTGGCTGCATGAAAGTCCAATTGTTCTCTTTGGTCATCAATTTCTCTAATCCCGAAAGAAACGATGCGACAAGTTTTTCTTCCTCTTCGGGAGTTTGAGGTTTGGGGAGTGTCAAGGCGCTTACGCCGTCAAGGGAATGTTCCCATCGTGTCTTCTGATCATCTGTCAAAGGAGCTACTGGACTCTCTTTATAATTCTCATAAGGCGGAGGAAGAGTCGCGAAATTCTGTGGATTCAGGTCAACCAGCTGCTCGCCGGGTTTTGATATTTCTTCAGGTTTCATTTTATATCCTCCGGATTATTTCTCTTCTTTTTTGGTCCATGGATTGGTTGTGGCAATTTCAGCCCAGTTCCTTCTACCTCCCTGAGCGTCGATGTGCGCCGCAGACCATGTCACTGGATAGCCAAGGTAAGTTTTTATCTTTGCGTCAACTCCGGGATCCCCACGGTTGGGATCATCATCAAACTTGACCTTGTCCCACATAAAGTATTTTGAAACCATGTGCGTCATGTGAGTAAACGGAAAGTAAGCGAAGAAACCAAGGAATATCAGTAAATTCAGGTAATGCATCAGGGAGAGTTGAGCCTTCATCGGGCTAAATGTTATTATACTAACAAGATATTCTCTTGAAATTGCAAAGCCTGGATCCTGAAACCACACCAACAGACCTGTTAGGAAAATGGCGCCCAGCCAAATCAGGTTCATGTAATCAATTGGCGCAGATACTTCGCTAAGTTCGGTGTCGGTCATTCTTTTTATGACCAGTCCTACGACTCCTATTAGACCCAGAATATATCCGACTACTCCAAAAAGAATCGTCAGTGACTGAACAAAACTCCCGATAGCGGTTGCTGGAGGTAACCCCAACAATTGCAAAAAAGCTCCAATTGTCAGGAAAGCCAATCCTGCGATCGAAAGATACAGCCCGAAGTGAAACGGAAAAGACCAATACCAAAGTGATTTGTTGTCCTCATAGAGAGCCCGGATAAAAAGAATCTCCGGCAGCATGAACATATACATAGCCATGTGATCCTTGTGGCGTTCCTGCTTCCAGTGATCGATCTCTTCATAGAACGAACCACCATAGGATTTGTGTTTTCCTTCATGAGGAATCGGGTACAATTCCCAGCGGACATGCATGGGCATGGTGGCATACTTAAGTAATTTGGCTGCAAATCCCACAATGAAGATAGCGCCGCACAAATAAGTCAGAATCTGAATCCAGCTCATTTCTCCTCTCCTTCCGCCATGTAACAAAATTTTATTCAGGAATGATAAGCCACGTTTTGAATAAGCCAAGCTATCCTTAACAGGATATCATTTTACCGTGGATTATACCACAGTTTTGAGATGTTAATTTGTATCTTTTTCTTGTTTGAAAGTGAAGTTTTGGCAATTTCCATAAAAGGCCGGATCTCTGATTAGCAATCGGCCTCATAGCAGAAAACAATCATTACATACAATCCCGTCACAACTATCCGAAAAGATGAGTGAACCGGCCGTGTGAAAAAAGGCGCAAAAGTACTTTTTGCCACGACTAAACCGGAGCCAATCCAATGACATGATCTTTGATTAACTGCGGTGATTTGGAAGTTCTGTATCTACAGGCTATTTCCCATGAACCTTGTGGTCTGAGGATTCCATTTCCCAATCACCATCGTAATCCGGTTCGGTCTCGATGGGCATGTCCTCCATATCGGGTAAAGGTTCATCGGCAAAGTCTGCCCTGAAGAACTTATTCACCCACTGCTGTCCCCAGGGATCCTCTTCCAGAAAGTAACGCATATCCCCTACAGACTTGAGATTCCGGAACTGAGTCCACCCTTCTACATCCATCATGAGGGTTAATTCTTCCGGAACTGAATCTGACCAATCTATGAAATACGGAGAATGAGAACTCATCAAAACCTGTTTCCCAGGGTTGGCGGCCGAGAAACGGTGCATCAAGCCGTAAAGTACCCTCAGCCTGTTGGGATTGAGGTACGTTTCCGGCTCTTCTATGAAGAAAATCCTGGGCTGATCAGGTAGATTGAACAGGGTGCATAGCGCCAGGAAAACAAGGAACCCATCGGATAACTGTGGACCTACAAAATATCCGGACTTGTTCTCCTCTTCTACTCCTATGCCTACCTGATGCGGGTCTCCAAGGTGGGGAGTAAAAATTCGCTTGATTCCAGGAATACATCTCTTAACTTCCTGAACTATGCGGTAAAAATTCTCAGGATGATTCCTTTCCAGATGATGAAATACTGCAGCGAGATTTTCACCGGTATGATCAAGAAGATACGAATCCTGAACTGCTGACGGTTTCTTGATCAAGTCGGGAATGAATCTATAGCGCTTGATTTTGGAAAGGTATTGAGCCACTGAACGAATGCGCTTTTCAGAATCATTCCAGGCATGGCCCTTTCTCATCTGCGCCATTTTGGATTCCCGAGCTTTCACGTCATTGATCGTGAAAAGTATCTCGCCCTGCACCTCCTGAAGAGTTTCTTCTTTTATGAGGTACTCATTTCGCCTGATCTCGGTGAATACTATTGAGTAGCTGTAATTAAGGCCTTCTACCTCCAGCGTAACCTCAAAGTGTAGATCAAGGTCCTGCTGGTCGGAGAGGCTTTTTTCTTTCCTGCTCAATGTCTGTCTGAAAGTGAAAGGTCCGGGGCCAAATGCGCTACTGAACGGACCAGAGGCCAGGAAACTCATCATCAGAAGAAAGTTCCCCAAATTAGATTTTCCAGTCCCATTGGGTCCAATGAAAATATTCAAAGGTCTGACATCAAATTCAGCTTCTTTGAAATTCTTGAAATTCTTGACTCTGATACTCTTGATCATTTCGGCCGCTGTCCTTTCTCAAATCCCCATCTCGGCCCCCCGAAATTGATGAAAATAGTACTAAACCTTTGTAATATATTCATGACCTGTTTCTTCGCCGCATAATGTCTTCGCTCAACGCAAGTAAGGCGTGTGAACCGATGTTAACTTTAGGGAATAGCCCGCTCTTAATGTGAGAGGGCTGTCCCTATTGCGCATTTTGTATTGCAAATGGTTTTTTCAAAGATTTGCCATGATAGCATTCAAAACGGGCCACGCCAGGGCGTACGTCACGCTTGTAAACTAATCAATTTGGCATCAACCAATTCAATTAAATCATTTTTCCTCGAGGGGAGCTGATATCCAACTCATCATTGATCTGAGTTTTGCACCAACAGATTCTATCTGATGCTCCTCTCCCATCCGCTCTTTTGCTTTGAACACGGGCCTACCGGCCTGATTTTCCAGTATCCATTCCCTGGCAAACTCGCCGGTCTGGATTTCAGAAAGGATCTTCTTCATTTCCAACTTTGTTCTATCATCAACAATACGCGGTCCTCTGGTCAGATCACCGTACTCCGCTGTGTTGCTGACCGAATATCGCATCCTTCCAATGCCGCCTTCATAAATCAGATCAACTATCAGCTTTAATTCGTGCAGGCATTCAAAATAGGCAATCTCGGGTTGATATCCCGCTTCCACGAGGGTCTCAAAACCGGCTTGAATGAGTTGGGTGACACCCCCGCAAAGAACCGCCTGTTCGCCAAACAGATCTGTTTCGGTTTCTTCCTTAAACGAGGTTTCAATTACGCCGGCCCTGGCGCTTCCAATACCGCTGGCGTACGCCATGCCCGTTTTCCAACAGTTGCCGGTGGCGTCCTGATAAACTGCCAGCAGAGCCGGAACACCGAAATTTTCCTTATACATTCTCCTCACAAGGTGTCCGGGACCCTTGGGAGCAACCATGAATACATCGATGTCCTTTTCAGGTTCGATCTGACCGAAGTGGATGTTAAACCCATGAGCGAAAGCAAGAGCTTTTCCGCTTGTGAGATTAGGCGCAATTTTGGTTTTGTACAGTTCAGCCTGTATTTCATCAGGCACAAGAACCATGATGATGTCAGCGGACTTTACCGCCGCATCTACTTCCATCACAGTTAGCCCGTCCCCGGTTACCTTGTTCCATCTTCGACTGCTTTTCTGCAGACCTACTATAACCTTTACGCCTGAATCCTTCAGGTTTAGGGCATGAGCATGTCCCTGACTACCGTAGCCAATTACTGCAACTGTCTTATCTTTCAGAAAAGCCTGGTCGGCGTCTTTATCATAGAATATCCTGGCCAATTTTTCTCCTCGGATGAGCGCTTGACGCTCTCTAAATATTTTGTCGGCTGGCAGTTTACCAAAAACATAAAACTCCTACAAGGCTGCGATCTAACAAAAAGTTAGCAGGGCAGTCACTAGAGGAAATATGAGATGTCTTGTGCGTTTTTAAAGCCAGTCTATAAATAATTCACCCGACAACATTATAGCAGGAAGCAATCTGCTAATCATCAGATATTTTGCTCCGGTCCTCTTTAAAGACATGCCTGGGGGCTTCAATGAGTACCGTGGTGTCTGGAGGAACGGACGAAGTTAACCATACATTTCCTCCAATTACGCATCTGGCTCCTATCACTGTGTCCCCTCCAAGTATTGTAGCCTGAGCGTAAATCGTTACATCATCCTCAATAGTGGGATGTCTTTTGGCGCCCCTCAAAGCATTCCCGCCCTCTGATTCACGGGGAACTGAAAGCGCGCCCAATGTGACTCCCTGGTAGATTCTGACTCTATCCCCAATATTGGTGGTTTCGCCAATGACCACCCCGGTCCCATGATCTATGAAGAAGTCCGATCCTATGGTAGCTCCGGGATTTATGTCTATTCCCGTGAGTGAATGGGCATGTTCAGTCATTATTCTGGGCATTAGCGGAATTTGCCTGAGGAAGAGTTCATGTGCCACCCTGTACACAAAAATTGCATATAGGCCAGGGTAGGAGAACACTATCTCATCAAGGCTCTTTGCCGCAGGGTCCCCGTCGTAGTGAGCCATGACGTCCCGACTAAGTATTCTGCGAAGGTCCGGGAGTCGTTCAACGAACAAAATCGCTTCTTCCCGTCCCCTGTCGATGCACTTTACACAGATGTTATCGGCCCTGCGGCATTCGTGCCTTATGCTTCGCGATATCTGAGCCGACAAAGCCTCGTAAAGTTGAATCATCTCGTTACCGAGATGGTATTCAAGGGTCTGGCTGCTTAACTCCTGTTTTCCGAAAAATCCCGGAAACAGAAGATCCTGAAGTATTCCAAGTATTCTGATGATCTCATCTTTTGATGGTATGAGCGCAGCGCCTACATGGTCCACCGTGGTCTTGTCCGTGCATGTCTGCACCATGGCGGCGATGCTTTTTCTTAACCTTTCTTCCTGCAAAGGCAACAGAGTGTCTTCCTGAAACTCACAAACATCCTCAAATTTTGCTTTTTGGCCCATCTGAAACAAATACTCCGCTATTTTTCAAAAAGTATATCACGCTTTGGAAAGGTTACATAAGCCTTTCAAGTCAGTGATTGTCGCGCTGTTTTATACCAAACAGCGGTGGTGAAATCGCTTCCGATCTACATACGGGGCAGCGTCCAGGAGAAGAGACCCTGTCTCTCTTTCTGAAGACAAATCCGCACCCGAGGCAGCGCGCTGGCTGCGTTATGATTTCCTGGCCATGTCCGAGAGATTTCTTGATATGCGGCAAATCATCAAGAACGTCTTTTTCCTTGATACCAAGTATCTTGGATATCGATTTGGAAGTATATTCCCCATGAACAAGCAATTCATGAATCAATTTACGAATTGTTGGAATCTTATCGCTCCGTCCATTCCGGTCTGGCAATTCTTGACAATCTGGACCATTATCGTAGAGGATACTTCTTCTGGCTAATCACGGCAAACTATTTAAACAATCACAGTGAACTGTATAATTGGAGGTGTCACATGTCGGCGAGGTCCCTTAATCGCGTAATGTTGTTGGGTCGGGTAGGCAAGGATCCGGAAGTTCGTTACACGGCGTCAGGAAAGGCGGTGGCCACCTTTACCCTGGCGACCTCGCAGAGGTGGCGAGATCAGGATGGTAATGATCAGGAGCGAACGGAATGGCATCGCATTGTGGCGTGGGGAAGGCAGGGAG
>CALDNG010000192.1 GCA_937915285.1 uncultured Desulfomonile sp.
TATCTTCATGAACCAGGATTGAACCCTTCTCAAGGGCGGCGATTGCATTGGTGACGGAGGGCAGGACTTCCAAATCAAGGGTGATTTTCTCTAGCGCCTCCAGCAGCGCGCTTTCAGTCTCAGCCACGACTACGGCAACCGGGTCACCTGGAAATCTTATCCTGTCAAAAACCAGCACCGGCCTGTCCTGCCGGATTACTCCATGGATTTTGTGCCCTGGAATATCGGTATGGGTCAGAACAGAAACCACTCCTTCAAGATTTACAGCTTCTTCAACATTGATGGAGACCAGCCTTGCATGGTTGACTCCAGCCCTTTTGACCCCTACCCAAAGCATATCCCGATCGTAATAGTCCGAAGCATAAACCGTCTTCCCGCAGGCTTTGTCGAAAGCGTCCAGACGTGGCTCAGAAGAGCCTATCCTCAGGGGTTTCAATTCAGAAGTTTGTTTCATTCAATAATCGACTTTTTTAAAATAAGGTTTTTGTTATCATGTTCCGCACGGTTCATTTCAGTATGAATCTTAATCCATCAACCAGTTCCCCCATTACATCTAGATGGGAGATCGACACTCTTATATATCCCGGGAATCTGAAACCCGACATCGTGCGAACCATCAATCCTCTTTTCATTAACATTCGATAGGCCAAAGTGTCACTCATAGGCAACTTCACCATTATGAAATTACCCTCACCGATTACATAATCCAGTGAAAGCTCTTCCAGTTGCTCTTTTAAAAAATATTTGGCCTGCTTCATCAGCTCTCTGGTCTGACGAACGTGATCATTCGATTCAAGAGAAGCCAGGGCGGCAGTCTGGGCTAAACCATTTACAGAATAGACTACACACGTCTTACGTATTGCGTTAACCGTCTGCTCATTTGCGCACAGATAACCTATCCTCAACCCTGCAAGACCGTACATCTTGGAGAACGTCCTGAATACTACCAGATTATCATATTCCTCAACCAGCCTGATCCCGTCAGGATAGGACTCATCTTCTACAAATTCGGCATAGGCCTCATCAAGAACTACTATCCTATCGGGACCGACGGATTGCATGAAGGCCTTGAAACGACTGACGTTCCAGAATGTTCCGGTCGGATTATTGGGATTACAGACGAAAATGATTTTCGTTTTTTTGTCAATGAGGTCAAGCATCCTTTGTTCATCAAACTCAAAATTGTTCAAAGGGGCCATTCTGGCCTCTAATCCTGAAAATTTTGCTACCCATTCATACACCGCAAATGTCTTGTCTGCGGTTATTATGTTGTCACCCTGCTCGCAAAATGCCTTTATTACGAAGGCAATCACTTCGTTTGCGCCATTGCCCACGAGGAACTGGTCTCTGGTCTTGTGAAAAAGTTGAGCGAGCCTATTCCTTAAATAGAAACTGTCACCGCTCGGATAGGTAGCAACTTTCTTCAGATCGAATGAATGGATTGCTTTTTTGGCCTCCTCACTTGGGCCAAGCGGATTTTCATTATTATTAAGGCGATGTAACCTGGCGCAACCGAACAATTTCATAAGCTCGGCGTCAGGTCGACTAGGAATATAAGCCTCAAAGTTCTTTACATATTCAGGAAGAAGACGTTCCAGTCTCCAGAAAGGGCTCAATGATCTCCTCCCGGTATGTATTGAAAAATGACCATGTCGCTCTTGCCGGCCATAGGGACCACAATACGTGGCTGGAATGAATTATGTATAAGGGCCGGGGCGAACCTGCCGTTATCAGCAAACCCAAGATCCATCTGAAAAAATATGTTTGTCAATCCATCGGCCATCAGAAAGTTGACGTGAGCCTTTATGTTCTCCACGGCATCTCGACCATAAATTACAGGCCTGAGAATTATTCTGTTTGACATCCTCAAAATGAAAGCCGACAGGACGCTATGGGCTGCTCTGGTCTCTCCGGAATCGGAGAAAGTGTCAATGTGACGGGCGAGAAACAGGTCCAAATATTTTTCCCGAAGAAAATCCACCATGCATGGATGAACGGTGACGACATTTCCATCGTCCTCGTTGAGAAGTCTGAAATAGGCGTTTACCTCCTGTTGTCGGCCATCTTCAAAGAAAAACTGGGATCCCAGGTTTTCAAACATCTGCGTCGGCAAGTCCGAAGAAGGCCAGGTAGACATCACGCCCAAGGCATTAGTGCGAGCCACATGTTCAAGCATGTAATCCACTAGTCTGGAGGCAATATCCGTTCCCCTACATTCCGGCGCTACATAAGGACCCCGGAATGTTACCAGCTTGTCTGATTCACTCTTCCAGACCAGGCCGCCTGCCAGAACCCCGGAATTATCCTTAGCGACTGCGGTTTTTAGATATCCTACTGAAGCCATGTCCACAACTTTTCCGGGGAACTTGAAGGATTCAGGAACAGCAGCCTGAGTGTAGTTCACTGAGGCCATCCTGGTAAGTTCCTTTAACTCGTCTACCCCAGCCTCTCGAATGTCAAGCGCCCCTGAAGGGGCGGGAGTCACTACAGACAGGTGCTCTATCTCAGGATAATATTTCTCCTTGACGAGCTTGAGCTTAAGGTGTGATTCACTGGATTCCAGACTAAAGCTATCCACCATCCGTGAGGCAATAATCATTCCAGTCTCATCGTTACATTCAAAATCACCCGAGTCATCCGGAACACATACCATGTTGAATGATCGAAGATCGAGATCGTGTGAAGAGAAAATAAACTCCAGAACTACCTCGAACCCCGATCCAAAAACATTTATCCGGATTGTGTCAGTTGGAAGCATGATTTTACATAGTTGAACAAAAATCTCTTCAACCGCTATGGTTAGAGACAGGGTCTCCGTTTCTCCCAGCCCGAATGCCAGAGAGGCCGATTCGACGTAGGAGGTTGCAACCCTCAAAAACGACAGGTCACTATTGGCAACGAGCTCTACTTTGCCTGATTCGACTTTGGGCAAGATTGAGGCCTCCATTACATCCAGTGCGAATATGGCGCTGGCGCCAGTTCCTTGATATTCATTCCGAGTTCCTTCGCTGCCCTGAAAGCCCAGTAGGGATCCCTGAGCATTTCCCTGCCAAGCAGAACTATGTCCGCCTTGCCTTCCGAGATAATCTCATTTGCTTGCAGTGGTTGAGTTATCAGCCCTACAGCGGCTGTCAAAACACCAGCATTTTTTCTGACAGTCTCGGAAAAATCGACCTGCCAGCCAGGTCCGAATGGATATTTCCTGTAATCAGGTGTGTTGAAACCGGAACTGCAGTCTATGAGATCAACTCCCTCAGATGAGAGAATTCTTGCCAGTTCAACCGTTTCCTCGAGGGTCCAGCCGCCATCTATCCAATCTGTGCATGATACCCGGACCGCCAATGGTAAAGAGTCAGGCCAGACCTTACGTATGGCCTGAACCGTCTCAACTGTAAACCTTATTCTGTTTTCAAAACTCCCCCCGTATTGGTCTTCACGCCCATTGGACAGAGGTGAATAGAAATTGTGGCAGAGATATCCGTGCGCCGCATGCAATTCCAGCCACTCATACCCCGCCTCTCTTGCCCTGACGGCCGCTTTAGCGAATTTTGACTGAACCTCTCTTATGTCCTCCAGGGACATCGCTTCGGGTGTCTTCCACAACCTGTCTCCGAATGCAATGGGGCTTGGGCCTATTGTTGACCATCCTCCCTCTTCGTTTTTGAGATGATGGTCCCCTTCCCAAGGCCGTGCTGCGCTGGCCTTGCGCCCTGCATGAGCTATCTGTATCCCGGGGATGGTCTTGTAGCTTTTGAGGAACCTCGTTATCCTGGACAGCGGTTCGATATGGGAATCCGACCAAAGGCCTCCACATCCTGGAGAAATTCTACCGCGAGGCTCAACAGCGGTCGCTTCAGTTATGATCAGCCCTGCTCCACCTACAGCACGTGAGCCGAGGTGAACTAAATGCCAGTCGTTGGCTATGCCGTCGGTCGAGCTGTACTGACACATGGGAGAAACACCAATCCTGTTGCGTAGCGTCACTGACTTTATAGTTAATTTGTCAAAAAGGTTAGACATGATTCCTCCATCAGCATTTTGGGGTGTTCTAAAAAGATCAATGGGATTCTCCGACTGTTGTGAACATTCCGAGATTCAATGGTAATTGCGCAGATTGATGCGCATGTCGGGCAGTCTCTGATCATTTGCCTTGTGAATATTTTTGTCGTAATAGTGTTCCACTATCAAGTAATGACTCCGCAAGTGGGACAGTAAAATGATTGG
>CALDNG010000193.1 GCA_937915285.1 uncultured Desulfomonile sp.
CATCCGCCACTCTGGCAATATCAGCCAAAGAGAAGGAGTTGAAAAGCCAGGGTATAGACGTTGTTGGTTTCGGCGCCGGAGAGCCGGATTTCCCGACACCAGCGCATATTCGTGAAGCAGCCAAGCGCTCTTTGGATAGAGGTGAGACTTACTATACTCCAGTCGGCGGAACTCCCGACCTCAAGAAGGCTGTCATTAAGAGATTTGACGAGGACTATGGGCTGGCCTACAAGCCTGACCATATTCTGGTGTCGTGTGGCGCCAAACACAGCTTGTACAATATATTTCAGTCGATAGTAGGTCCGGGAGATGAGGTGCTGGTTCCTGCCCCTTACTGGGTTTCGTACCCAGAGATGGTAGCATTGTCAGGGGGAACTCCTGTGATTGTGCCATCGAGTGAGGAAAAGAATTTTGAGCCTGAAGTGGCGCTACTGGAGTCTCTCATAACTCCCAGAACCAAGGCCATAATAATAAATTCGCCCTCCAATCCAACGGGCATTATGTATTCGAGGCAGGCGCTTGAGGATTTGGCGGCCATAGCCAGAAAACATGACCTCATTGTCATTTCAGACGAGATATATGACAAGCTTCTTTACGATGGGCTCACTTTTACTGCATTTGCGTCCCTTCCAGGAATGTTTGAACGAACCATAACGGTGAACGGTCCTTCAAAAACATACGCAATGCCTGGGTTGCGAATCGGATATCTGGCGACCCCTCTGACGGAAATCGTCAAAGCCGCAACCAATATTCAGAGTCAGTCGACTTCCAATCCGAGCAATCCCGCTCAGGCTGCTGCGGTGGAAGCTTTGACGGGACCACAGGATGAAGTGGCTAAAATGAGAGGCATCTTTGAGCAACGAAGAAACCTCATGGTAAAACTCATTAACGACATACCAGGGTTGTCGGTGATCAATCCTCAAGGAGCGTTCTATACTTTTGTAAACACTAGCAGGCTCAACGGAAAGGGTGGCATAAGGAACTCTACCGATTTTGCTCAACTACTGCTTGATAAATATCATGTTGCGTGTGTTCCCGGCGGACCTTTTGGATCAGAAGACCATGTCAGGCTGTCTTTTGCCACCTCCGACTCAGTCATAGCTGAAGGGATAAAACGAATCGCAGCCGCCTGCAAAGACTTGGGATGAGTGAGAACAGACCTCTAATACTATTAACCAATGATGACGGCATCCATGCTGAGGGTCTGAGATACCTAAGACAGGCAGCAGAGGAAGTCGGAGTCACCAGGATAGTTGCGCCGAACAGTGAGCAAAGCGCCGTAGGTCATTCGATTACCCTTTATGACCCTATCAAGGCCCATGAAGTGACAAAGGACGGCGCTTTCTACGGCTACGGCATAGGTGGCACTCCGGCAGACTCTGTCAAGCTGGCCATGCACTGTCTTTTGGAAAGGCCTCCCGATCTGGTGATCTCAGGCATCAACAACGGAGCCAATGTAGGCATCAATGTGCTTTATTCAGGCACGGTTTCGGCAGCCACGGAGGCAGCCATACTGGGATCACCTTCTATGGCAGTTTCAATAGCGGCCAAGAAGAGTCCGCCTTTTGAGTACGCATTGCCGTACGTTTCTGCCCTAGCCTCCTGGATACTCAAGAACGGCCTACCGCATGGCGTCACTCTAAATGTGAACGTGCCCGCCCTACCTCCAGAACGGATCAAAGGCATAAAACGGACAAGGCAGGCCTTAACAAAATTCAGGGAAACATTTGAAAGGCGGGAAGATCCCCGAGGAGACCTATATTATTGGCTCTCAGGTGAAATCGTGCCGGACGAGCACGACGAAAATATTGACATCGTGGCCATCAGACAAGGTTTTGTATCGGTCACCCCTCTCTTTTACGACCTTACGGCTCACAAACACCTCGGAGACATTGAGCAGTCTTTGAGCAAGATATGATGGATATGACTGAGACAGACGATTTGACACAAATTGAATGCCAACTGGATTACCGCTTTGAAGACGTAGGTCTTTTGTTGAGCGCATTGACGAGGAGAAGTTTCTGGCATGAAAACCGTGATACATGCTCAGAAAATAACGAGCGAATGGAATTTCTGGGTGACGCTGTCCTTGGGTTAATCATCGCGGACATACTTTACCAAAAATACCCTGATTCGAACGAAGGAGATTTGCAAAAAAAGCGGGCGAGCGTAGTCAATCGCGGGGCATTGGCCAAATTGATGCGAAATCTCGGATTGGCGCATTTCATCCGCATGGGCAAGGGTGACGAAATTTCAGGATGCCGGGATAGGGACTCAATTCTCGCTGATACTCTCGAGGCCATCATAGCCGCCATATACATTGACTCGGGATTCAGGACTGCTTACAGCGTTATAGAGAAACACTTTTCCGATTTGATAGAAAGCACAAACGACACAAACCGGATTGATGACTCCAAAAGCAGATTGCAGGAAATCACGCAGGCCGAATTAGGCTTGACGCCTTCCTACGAAGTACTGGAAGCGTGGGGGGAAGAACACAGGAAAACTTTTTGCGTCGCTGTTTACGTAGGTGAAAACCTTGCAGGAACCGGTGAGGGAGCGAGCAAAAGAGAGGCCGCCCAAATGGCGGCAAGGGAAGCTCTGAATCTTTATCAGGAAAAATAGGATCTCTGCGCCGGTAGATCTAAAAGAAAGCTCGTTTCCTCAAAACTTTTTGCTTCAACTCCTCCTTGACCTGGACCTTTTTTGTATACAAATTATAGATAGTATTCACCAATTTTTCAGCTCAGTGACAGTCGTGGTCCAATATTTCATAGAAAGGATGTATTCATGCCGAGCGAAATTACAAGAAGAGAAGCCCTTTCTGGCGCTGGAGTTGGCGCAGCGCTTGGAGTTTTGTCTACCATTCTGCCAGGATCCGCATTTGCTGCCGGAAAATCCGAAGACAATGCAGTGGACCTGTTGAAACTTCCGGCTCTGCCCTACCCTGATGATGCTCTGGAACCGGTAATAGACAAGGAAACGGTAAAAATTCATCACGGCAAGCACTTTGCTGGATATATTGCGGGGCTGAACAAGAATCTGGAAGCGCTGGCCAAAGCCAGAGAGTCCGGAAAATTTGATGACATCAAATGCATTTCAAAAGATCTCGCATTCAACGCCTCAGGCGTAGTGTTGCACTGGATATATTTTAGCACGATCGGACCGGTCTCTTCCAAAGCTCCTACCGGAAAGCTTCTGGAACTTATCAACAGGGATTTTGGATCGTTTGAAACTTTCTGGAAGCAGTTTGCCGCAGCCACGAAGACTGTTGAGGCCTCTGGATGGGGCGTTTTGGCCTGGGAGCCGTTTTCAAAGAAATTAATGATAATGCAGGCAGAAAAGCACCAGAACCTCACGAGTTGGGGCGCCATGCCTCTGATGGTGTGCGATGTGTGGGAGCACGCCTATTACCTTAAATACCAGAACAGAAGACCCGAGTATGTCGATAATTTTGCCAAAATAATAAACTGGCCAAAGGTGGAGGAGAGACTCGTCACTTACTGCTCAATCTGATACAGGCGTGAGATAACATGTCTGGAGGGCCTCAATATGGGCTCTCCAGGCGCGTCTAACCCTCGACTCGGTTCCCCGGTCAGACATGTCTGCGCAGTGTTTATCCGTATCTCACTTTTCAGAATACAAATTTTTCATCCGGCCTTCGCTCAGGCACATAATCCCGCTCGATCTTTCCCTCGTTCCACTCTTTTGAGACATATAGACTGCAGTAACAACTTCCATAATCGCGTATGTCGGGTTCGCGATACTCACAGGGGCAAATGATGTCCCTGTCCTTGTCTCTGTCTCCGGCGGAAAGACGGCATGGGCAACACATATAGCCGTATCGTTCGCGGTTGACAATCAGCGATGATAGCAATTCAAAAACATGTTCCTTGTCTTCGTTAAAGAAAAATCCCTTTGCTTCCTGGGTTTTCTTTAGCATTTCGTAGAGTTTTTCGACATCGGACATTGGTTTGTTTTCTCCGTAACAGTTTATAATATTTCAGCAGTTCCAAAAGAGCCTCTTGGCCGGTCATACACGCTGGAGGCACAACTCCAAGAGGCCCGAGAGATCATCAATAATATAGTCAGGTTTTATGGACCCGTCTTCGATCATTTGCCTGGTTGTTGCGCCTGTCAACACAAGGGCGCAATCCATGTTAGCATTTTTTGCGCACATGATGTCAGTGTCGATTCTATCTCCGACGACCAGACACTCTGATCTAGCTGCAAGATCGGAAGAGCGTCGTGTAGGGAAAGAGTGTAGATCTCGGTGGTC
>CALDNG010000194.1 GCA_937915285.1 uncultured Desulfomonile sp.
CCCTTGCCTCTGCTGTCGGTATGGACAAGGTGATAATGAAGGCGGCTTTCCGTGACTCCGGCATTAAGGTCGGCCCATTTTTCTGGTTCCTGAATTCGGAATGGGAGAAAGACCCGGGAAGTATCATAGAGCGGATGACCCGTAGGGACTGCCCTCTTTTCATCAAGCCGGCCAATCTTGGATCCTCAGTAGGCATCAGCCGGGTGTCAAGACCGGACGAATTTGAAAAGGCTATCGAGCTTGCAGTGTCATACGACAGGAAGGTCCTTGTTGAGGACGCAGTTGAAGGTCGAGAGCTTGAGGTAAGCGTCCTTGGTAACGATCAGCCCGAGGCCAGTGTTCCAGGAGAAATAATCAGTCATTCGAGCTTTTATGACTACCATGAGAAGTATATCAGCGACACGGCGGAACTGGTAATCCCAGCCTCACTCGGTTCACGAACAACTGAACTTGCTCAAAAGGTGGCAGTGGCAGCCTTCAAAGCGGTTGACGGATCAGGTCTTGCGAGGGTGGACATGTTCCTGGATTCAAATGATCAGATATTGGTCAATGAAATCAACACGCTTCCAGGATTTACATCCATAAGCATGTATCCCAAACTGTGGGAGGCCTCGGGAATAGGATATACTCAATTAATAGACAGACTCATAAACCTGGCATTTCAGAGGCATGAGCTTAAAAACCGTTTCACGATGGACCGCTTTACCTCATGAAGGCCATGATTCTCACTGCAGGCCTCGGAACCAGACTCCGGCCTCTAACCCTTGAACTGGCCAAGCCCGCTGTTCCGGTTTGCGGAAAGCCGCTTATCCTGAGGACGGTCGAATTCCTTTCAGCGCAGGGCTTTTCCTCATTCCGCCTCAATCTGAATTGGGCTCCTGAGACAATCAGAAACGTTTTCCAAAATTCCGGGCAAAGGGACCATAAAGTAACTTTTTCATACGAACCCGAAATACTGGGTACCGCCGGCGGTCTGAAAGCCAACGAATCTTTTTTCGATAGCGACTGTTTTTTAATGGTAAACGGCGATATCCTGTTTGACTTCCGTCTGGAGCAGGCCATAGATTTTCACAAAAAGAGAAAGGCAGTGGCTACGCTTTTGCTTTTACCCCAGCAGGCCCCCTTCCAGTTCACACCTGTTAGGGTGGATGAGCATCACAACATAGTCAGTTTCCACAAGCAAACCGGCCCACAGGAGGCCGGAACCAGTGCCTTCCTGTTCACTGGAATTCATGTGCTCAGTCGACGCATTTTCCGGTACATTGAACCTGGAAAGTTCTTTGAGATCATCTCACAGGCGTATGTATCAGCGCTTGAAGCCGGTGAGAAAGTCTTAGGCTTTCCCACTGACGGCTATTGGAACGACCTGGGTGACCCTCAAAGGTATATCAAGGCAGTAGGAGATGTCCTCGACGGCAAGCTGAATTCGCCTGTAACCCCGGCTTATGTAGCAGAAGGCTCGACCGTCCGTAGGGACACAGAGTTGCATAGAGTCTCCATCGAGAGAGGATGCGTTGTTGAACAGGGATGTTCGATAACCAATTCCGTGATATGGTCTAACGTGAAAATATCCCAAGGCTCTATAATTGAAAACTGTATTATCGGGGATGGCGTACGTGTTTCCGGAGAACATTCCTGTGAGGTAATAACACTGAATGGATCTGTCTCATTTAAATGTCAGGCATGATTTGCAGACTCGACTGGCCGTTCTCTGCCAAAAATTGAATCAGCCGCTTTTATTGGAAAAACTTGTTGGTGACGCCTCCACAAGGGTTTTTATCAGAATTTTTTTTGATTCCGGTGACACCTTGGTCGCCATGTGTTACCCGGAAACAGCCGGTTTCGGAGACGATTCATTTGTTGAGATACATGATTACCTCACATACCTTGGAATGCCGGTTCCTGAAATAGTCTCGGTTCACCCAAAACTCGGAATCATTGTGATGGAGGACCTCGGCGACTCTCTACTTGAAACAGCGGTTCAAATGGCTGACGAAAATGAAAAACTCAGGATGTACGAACAGGCCATGGACATCATCCTGAGAATGGTCACCAACTCAACTGGAACAGAACAAACCTGTGTGGCGCATACAAGGGCTTTCGATTTTGAAAAACTGTCGTTTGAAATGGATTTTTTTGTCACCCATTTTGTTTATGGTTTTCTCAAAGCCGAGTTGAGCCCCAAGACAGAAAATCAACTAAAGCAAAACCTTTACTCTGTTTGTCAAGCACTTGAAAGTGAACCGCGTTTTTTTGTTCATCGTGATTATCATTCCAGAAATCTCATGATTCGGCATGACAAGCTCGTCATGATCGATTTCCAAGATGCCAGGATGGGGCCGGTCCAATATGACATAGTGTCCCTTTTAAGGGATTCTTATGTAACTTTGACGGATTCCTTGATCCATACGCTAAT
>CALDNG010000195.1 GCA_937915285.1 uncultured Desulfomonile sp.
GTTAGGTGAATTTCTGTGACCTCATTTCACAACTTGGACATAACTTACCAACAACTGTTGATTAATTTTTGAAACTTCTAGGGGCCCACTGTTTCAAGGTTCAAGAAAACGGTCAAAGCTTTAACATGCCGATATGAAACAATATATTTAAGGTGCTCAGCGATGTTGCAATCTGTGTAACTGTTAAAATTCCCTAACAAAAAGCTCCTTGTCAACAATCCGACCAACGGGTTATCCACAGGTTCTGTGGAATGACCACGGTTGATCACAAGATTACTCGTGTCATCAATGAGATCTGGCTGATCGCCAATTCTGGCATTAACTTTTTAGGCTCTTCGCGAGAGTGCGTGTTTGTCATTTTATTCTCTCAACCGATTAACTCGTATCTTGTGGTGTGAAGATCTAGATACGCAGCAAAAAAAAGAACTTGTTGCTGTAACCGTAGGCCTGTCGTTCCAGGGCATTTATCTTGTTGTTTGTTTATTCCAGCGGACCCGTTGATATGCGGTTATCTCAGTAGAATATGAAGGCTATAGATAAGTGAGTGAATAGGGCCCAAAGAATTTGATCCCGCTTTGAGCCCGTTTTAAGAATTTCGATTTTTCCATGGCCGTTCTACGTCTAGAATATTTCGAGATTGAGTTGAATTTTTACCGCTGGAGAATGAGTTGTAGGACTACCTTGTCGGCGGTTTTACCCCCCAGTATTCAGTATCAATTTGATAACAAGGCAAGATAAATTAGCCGGTGAAATTCAACGGTCGCGTTTTGAAAAATCCCTTTCAAAACTTTTTGCATTCACCGGAGAAATTCTTCAGACCAGGAGTCAAACCGTCCTTTTTGCGACGTCATGCCAAGAAATTTGGAATCTTCAGCGTAGTGACTTTTTTTGGGGGGGACGAATTTTAAAAAGAGCAGGGTCGGTTAGGACAGTTGAACCGACCCCTCCCGAATCCAACCGGCCCCTGTTGGGAAGCGAGCTTCATGACATTCGTTGGACAGCGTATAAAATTGTGCCATATGAACTGTAGTTCCGGTTCAAGAGAATGAAGTCAGGTTTAAGGCTTGACCCGCTTCCATGTATGAGAAATGAAGCCTGTTCCCTCCTTTGAAACAAAATCTTTTGGAATTGTTGCCGCAGCCGGATCAAAGGCAAACTTAACCTGGTCGTTCCCATCGAATTCATAAATCGCCACTATTGTCTTGCCTGCGCTCGGGCCACTTTTTCGGACCCAATGAAATTCCTTAGGGCTTTTTTCCGGGTCGATCTTGACGATTTCAAAAAATATGGCTTCGTTGTGCTGATGAGGACTGGTCAGTTCACCCTGGTTGCCTTTGTAAGTTATTTTGCTGCTCTTCAGATGGTCATCAGAAATCTTCCTACCGTCCCGCTCTCCCGAAACCAACATCCAGGTTCCCTGGAACTTATCAATCTGAGGAGCGACATCTGCGGCAGAAGCCGGGAAAACAAATGCAAATACGGTCAGTGCTAAGAGTCCAACTGTAAACAATCTGGGGTTCAAGCGCATGGTCACCTCTCCTTGGTATTCTTGTAAACGACCATGCCAACTCTGCATGGAGAAGTCCAATAAAAAAATGGCTCTTCGCGTAAGTGCGTGTTTGCCATTTTACACTCTTAGCCGATTAATTCATATCTGGTAGTGTGAAGAGCGTAGACACGGAGCATAAAAAAGAATTTGTCTCTGAACCCATGCGCCTGTCGTTGCAGGGGCTTGATCTTGTTGTTGGTTCCTTCCAGTGGCCCGGTTGATATGCGGTGATCATAGTAGGCGATTATGCCACGACGATGAGTTCGTAGAGTATTGGCAAAGTCTTTGAGCATTTTTATACCAGAGGTCTCGGCCCTGCTGATCCAGTCTTGCAAATGGTTTTCAGCTGTAGCTCTGTCTGGCTGACACCAAAGAAGTCTCAGGTCTTCCTTAAATTAACAATGGTAGGTCTCATGCCAATGGGAAGACTCATGAATCTCCTGAACACTTTTCCCTTTTTGATGACTCTTCGACTTTCGCATATCGAGCATGTAAGTGTCGTAGGATCGTGGCCGATTCGGAAGATCGTTCGAGCGTTCTCGAAACGGGAATGAACATGATGAATTCCCCCTGCCGTAATTCCAAAACAGTGGTAAAGTATGCTTGTGGACATGACTTCCTCGCCTTGCTAAATCGTTTTCAAATCCAAGAAGGCAGAAATCATGTCCCTTTTTATTTTTCAACTAAATACGCACTTACGCGATGATCCACTTTTTGTTATAACCCAACACTTTTAGGACAAAGCGCTCTAAAATCGCTCGCGTCCGTCTACTATTTAACAATCCTTAATCGGCAGCGTCCTAAAGCGACAATGCGACTCGCTC
>CALDNG010000196.1 GCA_937915285.1 uncultured Desulfomonile sp.
ACGAGGTATCCACTCGTGACTGGAGTTCAGACGTGTGCTCTTCCGATCTAGGGTGTTCCTCGTCTCAGAGGACGGGGCAGGGGCGACCTGATCGCAGTGGTTTATGTGGAAACGCCTAAGGAGCTATCAAAGGAGCATGAAGAAGTTTTGAGGAAACTGGCCGAAATCGAGGGAGCAAAGGTTCATCCCAAGAAGAGAGGCTTCTTTTCCAGGAAGAAATAAAACACAATGACAGACGAAAAAATAGTCGTTCTGGGGGTAGGGAACACATTGCTCAAGGATGAGGGCGTGGGCGTAAGAGTTGTTGAAGAGCTTAAGAAAACTTACGTCTTCCCTGATAACGTGCAATTAGTAGATGGTGGAACTCAGGGGCTATGGCTCATGCCGACACTGCAGGAAGCTGATCACCTCATTGTTATAGACGCTGTTTTTGGTCAATGTGAGCCTGGAGCAATATACAGGCTGGAGAGGGATGATTTGCCCAAGGGGCTTAGAGCCAAACAGTCCGCTCACGACAGTGACCTGATTGAGGCTCTCAACCTTTGCGCGCTTCTGGATCAGGCCCCCAAATCGGTTGTAGTTGTGGGAATTGAGCCGCAGGACATATCGCCTTACGGTCTTGAATTAACCCCAGGTATAGAGGCCCGGGTGCCCGAACTGATTAACTGCGTGATCAGGGAACTGGAAAGATTAGGTGTCAACGGAACCCCTGTGTGAACTTTTTTAGTCGGCAGTATTTCCAAAAAAAGTTTGAACGGTCCATCACTCTGTGCTAGTAATAATGCTTTAGGCTAAATGGTCAGCCTTTTTCTGGATAGATCCCCTATTCCATTCCCAAAATTTGGAGGCCCATCAATGCACAGTAAATCAAGAATTTTTATGACGCTGGTGTTGACCGTCGCAGTTTGTGCGGCCTTTTCGCTTTCCTACGCTGCTACCAAGGCCCCGGAAGGCGACATCATGATCCATTCCAAGGATGTCTTCAAGGAATTCAAGCAAGGCCCGGTCAAATTCCCCCACGCTAAACACAAAGCCGTGAAGTGCGCCGATTGTCATCACGTGATCAAAGATGGCAAGAACGTATGGAAAGAAGGCGATGAAGTACAGAAATGCGGCGCTTGCCACAAACTCGAAGCTGACGGCAAAGTGGTCAAACTGGAAAAGGCTTATCATGACAACTGTGTGAACTGTCACAAGAAGGTCAAAGGGGAAAACAAACCTACCGGACCAATAGCCTGCGCAAAATGCCATGAGAAAAAAGAGAAAAAATAGCTGCTAGATCGCTAATTTTCCTAGATAGCGAAAAAAGCCCCTTTTCCTTTTGGGGCTTTTTTTTATTGCAAAGAGCTTGACCTGACATTGCAGGCAAGTGTATTTTGTGAGGATCAAATGATCTCACTTAATATAATAGCTGTCCAAAATTAATTTCCTTAAACACAATTTTCGTAGTTCAAGGAGCTTATCATGAAATCATTAAGTCAAGGCTCGAAGACTTGGATTTGGCTGGTCTTTATTTTGATAGGCGGGCTGGTTAGCGGACTTTATTTGCACCAAACGTCCATTAACAGTTTCGCTCAGGAGACTAGTCAACCCGCAGTTGAGAAAGCGCCGGATGCAAAGCCTGCGGAACAGGCTCAGCCACAGGCGGCCCCCAAAGAAGAGCCCAAGTCAGAATCCAAATCGTCATCCCAACCGGATGACCAATCCTGTATCGCCTGCCACAATCCCGACATTTTGAAGATGACCAAGGAAGAGCTTGCGGATCAGGTCAATGTCGGCGACAAACCGGCTGAACCTAGGAAAAAACCTGTGTTCGTGTTCGGAGACCTGAACCTGTCCATTGATGAGGCCAAATATGCAGATAGTGTCCACAAGGATATCACCTGTGTTGGCTGTCATAAGGACGCCACTGATGCGCCCCACAACCAGAGACTTGCTCCCGTGGATTGCAAGGAATGTCATGAAGACTCCGTTACTAGCATTCTCTCAAGCGCCCACGGATCAAAGCTTGGTCCCAAGGCGCCTCCCTGTTTCGGTTGCCACGATGTTCATTACGGTAAAGCGCAGTCAAATTACGACAAGGATTTCACAAAGAAAGCCTGTCTTGATTGCCACAAGGCCTATGGAATCGACAACGCAAAGGTCCACGCCAACCTGAACGCATACGCAAGCCACATGAAGCTCGACTGCATGCTATGTCACGCCGGTGAAAAACCCGGGGTTCACAACATGCCCGCAGGCAAAGACAAGATCGTTTCATGCGAAAAGTGTCATCAGCGTGACACAGTGCTGTCTACGAAGAAGGCTCCGCCTGTCGATCTGTTCACCTATCTGGCTCAAACCAGTTTCATCAACAGCGATCTTTTCGAGAAGTTCAGCTATGTAATAGGCGCTCACAGAATTCCTGCCCTGGATACCCTGATAATCCTGGTGGTGCTAGGCACATTCGCACTGCCTGTCTTCCACGGAGGTATCAGGTTCCTGACCAGGAGGAAAGGCCCCCATCACGGGTCGGATGAGAAAATCTACCTTCATCCGGTTTTTGAAAGGCTCTGGCACTGGATTCAGGCGCTTTGTATCATAATGCTCATCATAACAGGAATCATGATTCATTGGCCCGAACGATTCCCTGGATGGTTCCAGTGGGGTGTGAATGTCCACAACTGGTTCGGGTGGATTGCGGTTATATCGTTTGTCCTCTGGTTTGTATATGTGATCTTCTCAGGCAGAATTTCACATTACTTCCCGAAAAAGGGCGAGATTCCGGGTGGAATGATCAAGCAGGCCAAATTTTACGGATACGGTATATTCAAGCATGAACCTCATCCGTATGCGCCTTCAGAGGAGAACAAGTTCAATCCGTTGCAGAAGATAGCATACCTGCAGTTCCAATTGTTCTTCCTGCCGGTCCTGCTAATCAGCGGCATTCTCTACATGTATCCGGAATGTTTCGCCGGAATCATTTCAGCGATTGGTGGCCTGAAAGTTCTGGCCCTGATCCATTACATTCTGGGCGCCCTGTTCGCAGCCTTCCTGGTCGCCCATATGTATCTTGCTACTACAGGTGAGACGGTGAGTGAAAACTTTAAGGCCATGATCTTCGGATATGGCACTAAGGAAGAACATCACGACCACAAATAATTGCATCTAGAAATGCTTCAACGTGAGGCGGCTCGATTATCGGGCCGCCTTTTTGTTTGTAAAAGAGGAACTAATCACAGCGTCGGCAGGTAAATCCCTGTTTCCTCCCTGAAAAGGAGGTGGAGGAAGTCACTGAGTGAGGGATGCTAATTTCGCCCAAAGGCCCCTGAAATCAGCTCAGACCAGTCGTCGTTGCCAGGTTTGGGAGGCTTGTCAATATGAGGGCATTGCTTTATTTCGTTCTTACGACTCAAACCAAAGAGTAAACTGACTTCCCTGGTTACTGGGGTGTCTTTCCAGTCAATAAGTCTGAGTAGTCGACCAAGGTTCAAGTCCCACCAGTCGTTCTTTGCGGGAATTATTTCGGGAACTTTCAGATGACTACCCTTTTCCAGGTCCCACGAGTATTCAGCGAAGGGCCAGAACCTGTATTTGGAATAGACAAGCATTCCCTTACGGTAACGCTTCTGAATACGGCTGAAGAACAGGAACCTCTGCTCTGTCGTAATCTCATCACCGTTCAACGCAATATAACCGTCCCCGGATCCACCATATTCATATCCCTTATTTCTGTCCTTCTTGTAGCTATATATGTAGAGGAAGCTGAACTCTTCTATTCCTCCGCCGGTTCCATAGGTGAAAAAAGGACGTAGGCTGTATTTTTTGTGCCCGGATTGAAAATGGTGGTAATAGCTGAAGAAGGGCCAGACAAGATCGATATTTTTGGAATAGGCCGTTTCATTGGACATATAAAGTGGGAATGGCATTGCACGAAAAGAAGTAAACTGTTCCGTGCATGGATACTTGTCTGTGGCCTGGAACAAGGGCCAAAACAAGAAGGTATTGTGGTAATCATTTCTTATGGAATCAGTTCCAAATAAGGGCCATATCTTTAGGGTCTTACGGGCGGGGCTATCCGAATAGGTTCCAATCGGCCAGAGAAATCTCCTGGTAAAGGCCCCATCGTCTTCACTTTCATAGTAGAGCGGAAAGAGAATAAACCTGTTGGAGTCCACCCCGAAACGCCGGTAAGAAAAACCGTAGAAAGGAAAGAAACCCCAGTAATCCTGGCCCAGGTCTGAGCGACCCTTGAACATCGTCAGAAATCTTGAATAGTAATCAAATGGTTGGACCTTCGACCACCATGATTCATATAAAGGTATTATGCGGATTTTTTTCTGGAAGTACGACTCCTCCTTGAATCCTATCGGATACAAGATGTCCAATCGCTCGAACTTCCCGGGGACCTTGCTTCTGAAAAAGAATGGTGGAATTCCCCATCCTTCACCAATTGTCCACATATGGCTATCGGCTTTGGGATCAATTCTTCTTATTGTGAAGTCAGGATCTATGGCAAAGGAGGCGCCGGGAGTTGCGATTCTGAGAAAACTGTAAATGGAAGCATAGCAATTTGAGCCACCACAAAACACCACCACCAATGTTACAGTAGCAAACGAAATGAACTTGCCAAGAGTGCGACGATAGCCACGTTTGATGCGCCCAGTTCCTCCTACTGGCGGTTTCAAACCCTGATGCGCAGCCTCTTGAGGCTTGTTCATTCCTGTGGTGGTTCCGATTGCCGGTAACATTTTCCGGCCCCCCGCTACCTGAATACCGATCCGAGTACGATGGCCAGTGTGCTTATCGGGGTTACTTCAGAAACTTCCTCAGCGGTCTTGTTCATGTTGCGTATAGCTCGACGGGCCTCGAAATATATTTCCGGATCGTTGATCAAACGGCCAAGCGTGCCGGGTCCATTCTGAACCCTTTGGGAAAGACCCCTGAAATCGCGTATAAGTCCCTGAGCCTCCCTATGCAGGGACTCATCAGTGATGAGCTTGCCCAGGGTTCCTTTTCCAGATTTAACGTCCTTGGTCAGACCGTCAAGTTCCGAGGCGAGTTTGTCAAATTTTGTGCCGGTCTTGTCCAGATTCTTCGAAAAACTTTCCATGTCATCGACTGACTTGTTAACTTTTGGCTTGTTGCGGGCTACGACCTCATTTATGCCCTTGAAGGCGTTGTCAGCGTTGCTTACGGTTTCATTGATCTTTTCCCTGTTTGTTGCGACTATTTCCCTGGCGTCCTTTGTCAACGCATCAGTGTTGCTTAATATCCGATCTACTTTCTGGGCTCCCTTTTCATCGATTATCTGTCGACGGGTCTCTGCGGTGATGACCTGAAGGTCCTGAGACACTACGGCCAGGCTTTCCAGGACCTTTTGAGTGTCGGTGGGTTCATTGACAAGTTTGATTTCTTCCTTCTGTTTCAGCTTTCTAGCATTTGGTTTGCCGGGCTCTATGACCAGGAAGCGGTCTCCCAGAAGTCCCCTCGTCTTTACCATTAATCGGGAACCCTCCGGAATCAGGTTCCGGTAAGACTCTTTGAGGCTCAGCGTAACAACCGCCCGCCCACTTTCTGGCTCGAATGTGATGTCTTTTACGACACCAACCTTGATCCCCGCAATTTGTACCTGGCTGCCCGGAGCAATACCCTCGACAGACCGGAATTTGGCAGTCAGCACGAACCCGTTGGGACTGCCAAAATCGAGTACCTTGAACCACACGTAGGCTATAATTCCTACGGCTACCAGGAAAAATATCCCCACTCGGAGTTCAAGAGAAAATCTGTTCATCAAAAAACGCCTTTCTCAGTCAATTTTGATTGGGCCATCTGGTGAGCCAGTCAAGAATTGACGAACCAAAGGATCATCACTTTCACGAAGTTCATCAGGCTTGCCTCGGGCCATTATCAGACCGTCATTCAAGACCATGATCTCATCAGATATATCCATGACCCCTCGGATGTCATGACTGATGATGACGTAGGTCATTTCACGTTGAGCATGAGTCTTTTCTATCAGTCGGTATATTGCTGACTTCGTTATAGGGTCCAGACCGCTAGTGGGCTCATCGAAGAAGACGACATCCGGCTTTGTTATAAGGGCCCGAGCCAGACCGGCGCGCTTTCGCATGCCGCCGGACAATTCAGAAGGAAACTTGTGGCCGTGACTCAGAAGACCCACCTGGTCAAGGTAGCTGTCCACTATCTCGGATATTTCCGAGTTTGAAAGTCGGGTCCTCTCCCTCAAGGGGAATGCCACGTTTTCACTCACCGTTAGTGAATCAAACAAAGCGCCTTCCTGAAATAGAACTCCAAAATGCACCCTGATCTGATTGAGCTGTTTCAAATTGCACGAAACGATGTCCTTATCGTCCACGAGGATTCTTCCCGAATCAGGTTTTTCAAGACCTATCATGAGCTTCAACAAAACTGATTTTCC
>CALDNG010000197.1 GCA_937915285.1 uncultured Desulfomonile sp.
TCAACCATTCCCTGAACAAGCACGGCCGAGGAGGTTTCTCCCAAGACAAAACTGCGCCTGGCGCCCATAAGGGATGAGTAAAGACAACACGCCTGCCTGATTTCATCGTCACTGAGGTATGCGTTCCTGGAACTCATTGCAAGTCCGCTGGGTTCGCGTACAATCGGACAGCCGACAATTTCAAGATCAAGGTTTAAATCGCGAACCATGGTCCGGATCACCCGCAGTTGCTGAAAATCCTTTTGTCCAAAATAGGCTTTTGCAGGTCTTACAAGATTGAACAATTTCAGGACAATGGTAGCGACCCCGCGGAAATGCCCAGGACGATTGAGTCCACACAGCAGGTTCGAAACATTCTTGACCTCCACGTAAGTTTCGTACCCTGGCCCGTACAATTCTTCTGCAGACGGAAAGAAAAGGGCATCAACTCCGACTGCCGCAAGTTTCTCTCTGTCACCATCAAAGTCTCTTGGGTAGCGCGCCAAATCCTCGTTGGGGCTGAACTGTGCCGGGTTGACGAAAATACTCGCCACCACGCGTTCATTTTCAGCCCTAGCCTTGTTGACGAGCGCCAAATGTCCTTCGTGCAGATAGCCCATGGTAGGAACGAAGCCAATAGATTTGAACTTCCTTATTTGGTCATCTGACCATGATCTCATCTGTGATGTGGTCGATAAAATTTCCACTTGATCGGTCCCAAAAATAAAAAAGCCTTCCGGCAGAAAGGCTATTGAGTCTTGGCCTATTAACCTGCCGTCCCGGTCCTGTCGGATCCAAGCGGTATGTGATAATCATCTAAGGGTGATTTCCGGGTTCTAAAAAACTCCAGAGTCTACACGTAGTATAACCTGATGTGTTTAGACGTCAATAAAATAAAAATGCCTAAGCGGTTTTTTTGTGGAGCACTGGAGTCTATAATGCCCCATATCTTGACTCGGTTGACTTCTTGTGAGAAATGGTCAGACTCGGATCAGGAAACAGGTTCGCACAAAACAATTGGATTCTAGAGATGAAATCGATCGTTGCAATTCGGAAATGCCAGGACTATGAGCCTTCAAGATTGAGACCGGCCCTTGAGAAGGCGATCTCTGAAAGCTGTGATTACAAATCCCTGATAAAACCTGGGGACACTGTTCTTATGAAGCCGAATCTTCTCAGATCGTCCAACCCTGAACAGGCTATCGTAACACATCCAATGTTTGTAGAGATGGCCGGTGAGATTCTTAGGGACTGTGGAGCGCGGTTGTCGATCACTGACAGCCCTCCTCTCGGCAATTTGCAGAGAGTTTTGGTCAAAAGTGGCTACGGGGATTTGCTCAGGCGACTGGACATAAAACCGGTCCCTTTGCTTCAGAAAAAGATGATAGAGTTTGGTGACAATCGAATTTACAAGAGACTGGAGCTTGCGTCCGAGGCATTTGATTTCGACCGAATGATCAACCTGGCCAAGCTCAAGACCCACTGCCAGATGACTCTTTCACTGGCGGTGAAAAACCTCTTCGGTTTGGTGATAGGAACTGACAAGGCCTCATGGCACCTTAGGGCCGGAAAGGTCCAGGACAATTTCGCCCACGTCCTGCTTCAGATATACGAAACAGTAAGGCCTGATATATCAATCATCGACGGAATTCTGGGTATGCAGGGTAATGGTCCCAACAGCGGAGAGCCTCGCAAGGTGGGTATCATCGGAGCCTCGACCGACGCGATCGCACTGGACTCAGTAATCGGCCATCTTGTCGGCTTTCCCCCGGATAGCGTCAGAACCTGCGTTTTAGGTAACGATCTAGGACTGGGAAACGCCGACGCCCATAACATAGAAGTGGTTGGAGATGATCTGAGCGGTTTTCCGCTAACCGATTTCGAACCTCCCAAATCGATGTCGTTGGCCTGGAATCTATCCTACTGGAATCCTGTAAGCCGCTTCATGGAAAATCACATAATCACCAAACCGAGGATTGATAGCGATTTATGCATCAAGTGCGGCGTATGCATGCGTCACTGCCCACCACAGGCGATATCAGACAGTTCCGGCAAAATGGTCATAAACCGGAAGGCATGTATCTCCTGTTTCTGTTGTCACGAGTTGTGCGCATCTGACGCGATAAGCATCAAGCAGCCATTTATGGGAAGGCTGTTATCGAGAATCAGCCGATGATTGCATGGCCAGGAGTGAGGTGCGAAACACGGTAATCTCCGGGAATGTAAACTGTTTCAAGACCCCCTCCGACGTGCAGTAGAAGCTCATGTGCGAGCTGGGGCATCCCCTTAGCCAGAAATCCGGAAGAGTTCACTACCAGGACCGGGATATATTTTGTCATTTCTTTCTGTAACAGGTTCAGCGGGCTGAGGCCACTTACCCTCTTGCGGCTCCGGACCCTCGAGCGCAGTAGAACAAGGCGCTCTGTCCACCATCCTTGGGGTTCTTCTGATGTCCCGGTCAGGGAGACTGTAGCTGAATTCAACCGGAATGTTGTTGGGATCAAACGAATATATCGAATAGATAAAACCGTGATCCACCACTTCCGAAACCCAAAAGCCCGCAGCCTCGATCCGTCGTTTTAATGTCCGCAATTCCTCCAGGGACTCGACGCCAAACGATATGTGATCAAAGATCACCTTACCTTTGACCGGAGAGCCGTGATCCTTCTCTTCAGCTGGCTCAGCGCCGTCCCACTCAAAAAAGGCAATAAGGTCTCTGTCACAAATCTCCAGAAAGTAGTGACGATAGCCCGGGCGGCCTATTCCGGCAACCAGCCTCATTCCCAGGAGGTCTCGCCAGTATCGAACAGTGGAATCCATGTCCCCTGTAACCATCGCAACGTGATTCACACCCGTAAATTTAACCATGAAATATATTCTCCACCGCAATGTTGGGATAGATCTCCGAAAATATCGAGAGCAATTACCTGCCCTTAAAATATAGGTAGACTGGAATGGTAATCAAAGAAAAAAATGAATGCAATGAACCGATATCCCCGTAAACGAATGCCTCGTATACACCATAAAAATTCCTAAAGCTATTGACATTACCCCTCAGAAAGTATACCCATATAAACTTAAAACTCTTACCGTAGATTGATTGATCCACTTGAGGATCAATATCTGAACACGGAAGAAAAACCATAGAATGCAGCTTGAGATCGAAGTCAATGGAGGAGAGGGCAAGGCCTATTTCATCACCTGCCGGTTCTCCACGCCAACTCAGTCTTGAACCGGTTCTGGCCGAGCCGGCTATTTGCGATTGGCGGTCGATCCAGATTGGGAATTGTGCTGTTGTAGATCCAGGCTATGTCACAATCGGTTCCCCAAATACATCTGCTCGCTGGGAGCGCCCTAACTCGAGAGGACAAATCATTTTCCGATGCTTCAGGATTTACTAGAAAAAAATAAGAACACAATTTTAAAACGATGGTCCGATTTAACATTCAGCTCTTACCCTCCTGAGACTGCGCAATTTCTGTCTCGACAATCCAATGAGTTTGCCAATCCGGTTGGCGCAGCAATCATAAAAAGTTCCAAGGGCATAATGGACTGGATAGTATCCGGCGCCCCGGATGCGAATATGGCTGAGATCCATTTACTACTGGACGATGTGGTCAGGATACGGGCTGTACAGGAATTTTCGGCGTCAGAAGCCGTAGGATTCATCTTTCTTTTGAAAAAGGCTGTTAGAGATACTCTTTCCAAGTATATTAGGGATTCGAATTTGATGGATGAATTATACCAGTTGGATTCAACGGTTGATCAACTAGCCTTGGAAGCCTTCAATATTTACATGAAATGCAGAGAGAGGGTATTTGAAATTCGGGCTACTGAGTTGAGAAACCGGACATCTCGCATACTGGAAAGAGCTTGTATGAAATACGGAGCGCCTCACGAATGGTAGCGTTCCGCAAGCAGCAATCAAAACAGTGTTAGAGCAATCGAGGTGGTCTAATGAACGCATGGGTTTCCCTATTAACAGCCCTGGTTGCGGTGGGAGCGTTAGCAGCGATCTCGTGGCTAGGGGTTACGGCGATCGGTTTGCAGAGCGTGTTTGGTGTTTACATACCATACATTGCCATCGCCATATTCATCGTGGGTGTTGTTGGACGAGTTATCGGTTGGGCTAGAGTCCCAGTTCCATTCAGAATTCCAACAACTTGTGGTCAGTCATATTCTTTACCGTGGATCAAAGCTAATAACCTGGAAAGTCCCTACAATAGAATAGGGCTTCTGGGCAGAATGGCCTTGGAAGTTTTACTATTCAGATCCTTGTTCAGGAATACAAGGGCTGAACTAAGAGATGGGCCAAAAATAACATACGCTTCTGCCAAGTGGTTATGGCTTTTTGGCATCCTTTTTCATTACTCGTTCCTGATAATAGTTGTCAGGCATCTGAGATTTTTCATGGAACCAATTCCCTCATTTGTTGATGCAATCACATCGGTTGACGGATTTTTCCAGATTATGGTTCCAACAGTTTTCCTAACCGATATCTTTTTCCTTGCAGCGGTGACTTACTTGTTCCTTAGGAGGGTTGCTCTCCCTCAACTCCGTTACATCTCCCTTCCTGCCGACTATTTTGCGCTTTTCCTGATTCTGGGAATTGGATTATCTGGCGTCCTGATGAGGCAGTATTTCAAGGTAGATTTGCTTGGTGTAAAAGAATTGGCGATGAGCATTTTTACACTGCATCCAGTTCAACCGGCCGCAACCATTGGACCGATATTTTATGTGCATCTATTTCTTGTTAGCGTGCTCGTTGCATACTTGCCCTTCAGTAAGATCATGCACGCAGCAGGTGTGTTCCTGAGCCCTACCAGGAACATGAGAAACGTTAATAGGATGGAGAGATATGTTAATCCCTGGAATTATCCAGTTAAAGTTCATACTTACGAAGAATATGAAGATGAGTTCCGCGATAAGATGAAAGAGGCCGGAATTCCGGTGGATAAGGAGTAACCATGAGTGTTGATAAACTTCTAAAACCACAAGACTTGATGAAAATTGACCTCCAGAAGACTCCGGAAACAGGCTGGTTAGACACGCCTACCGTTTTTAGAGACGGAACCTACAGCTATCCGGCAGCTCCGAAAAACCTCAAGTACTTGGGACTGGCTAATCCTAGAGAGTGGTCTCCTGCCGATCAGGATTGGAAACTACCCGAAAATTGGAAGGAAATTCTATATAACGGCTTCAAGGAGAGACTTTCCAAATACAGATCTTTTCGATTGTTCATGGATATTTGTGTTCGATGCGGCGCATGCGCAGACAAATGTCATTTCTTCATCGGTTCCGGTGATCCCAAGAATATGCCGGTGCTCAGAGCCGAGCTAATCAGATCAGTTTACCGAAAAGACTTCACCCTGCCTGGTAAGATCTTCGGAAAACTAGCCGGAGCCCGGGATCTGACTATCGATGTTGTTAAAGAGTGGTTTTACTATTTCTATCAGTGCACAGAATGCAGGAGATGTTCCGTATTTTGTCCATATGGAATAGACACGGCTGAAGTTACGATGATCGGACGTGAACTCCTCAACCTGATAGGATTAAACATCAACTGGATCCTCGAGCCTGCCGCCAACTGTTTTAGGACAGGTAATCACCTTGGCATCCCGCCACATGGTGTCAAAGACATGTGGGAGTTCATGGCGGATGACATAGAAGACATTACGGATATCAGGGTTAACCTGCCGATAAACAAAAAGGGTGCAGAAATACTGTTTGTAACGCCATCGGGCGATTATTTTGCTGATCCTGGAACATATACATGCATGGGATACATGATGCTGTTCCATGAACTAGGGCTTGATTATACATGGAGCACGTATGCGTCTGAGGGTGGAAACTTCGGTCTGTTCACCTCGCATGAAATGATAAAGAGGCTCAACGCCAAGATATATGCAGAGGCAAAGCGTTTGGGTGTGAAGTGGATACTGGGCGGTGAATGTGGCCATATGTGGAGGGTCATGCACCAGTACATGGAAACCATGAACGGTCCGGCCGACTTCCTGGAGGAGCCTGTATCTCCCATCACAGGAACCAGGTTCGAGAACTCCAAGCAGACCAAGATGGTCCACATTACTGAATTTACCGCTGACCTCATCAAAAACGGAAAGCTGAAACTCGATCCGAGCAGGAATGACAAGATTGTCGCTACATTCCACGATTCCTGTAACCCCGCCAGAGCCGCTGGTATACTCGACGAACCCCGCTATGTAATCCAGAACGTTATGAATAATTTCCATGAGATGCCTGAAAATACCATCAGGGAGCAGACCTTCTGCTGTGGTGGTGGCGCCGGTCTGGGAAATGATGAGAATATGGAAATGAGAATGCGAGGTGGATTCCCGAGAGCCAACGCCGTTAGACACGTGAGAGACAAGCATGGTGTGAACCGCTTGCTCTGCATGTGCGCCATTGACAGGGCGACACTGACAGCCATGATGCATTACTGGAGTCCTGAGGTGGATGTAGGTGGAATTCACGAACTGGTTGCAAACGCGCTTGTCATGACCGGCGAGAAGGAGCGCACTCATGACCTCAGAGGCGAACCGTTAAGTGACGATTATGAGGAGGACGAGTAGAATGTACAATGCCGGAAAAATAATTATCGGGATAATCATCTTCCTCTGTGTATTTTCCGCGCCGTTTTGGTACAATTTTGGCAAGGTTTCAACCCCGCCCAAAATTGAACTTGGAACACAGGAAAAGCAGTGTGTAGAGTCTAAAGCATTCATGCAGTCGTCCCACATGGTGTTATTGGACCAGTGGAGGGATGAGGTTTTGAGGGAAGGTAAGAGGGTTTACACGAGTTCAACTGGCAAGCAATACCAGATGAGCCTTCAGAACACCTGCACGAAATGCCATACCAGTAAGGAAAAATTCTGTGATCGATGCCACAATTATCTGAACGTGGCCCCAAATTGTTGGGATTGCCACCTGGCGCCTAAGGAACAAAAATTACAGGCGGCAAGGAGTGACAAGTAATGGACGAAACAAGAAGAAGATTCCTTAAAATAGCAGGGCTTTCGGTACTCGGTCTTGGCGCCAGGCCTGTAGTTGAAGCAGTAGCTGCTGGTGATGGTGGAAAGTTTGCCTCGGATCCAAAGGCTTTTAAAGGCAAACGCTGGGCCATGGTCGTCGACCAGAAAAAATGCGCTCAGGCAAAGGAAGGCTGCAAGGACTGCGTTGAGGCGTGCAACATAGCTCATAACATACCTCATTTTGACAACCCAAAGGACGAGGTAAAGTGGATATGGCAGGCGCCTTTTGAAAACGCATTTCCCGGCCAGGGCAATGAATACATAGAGGATTACATCAAAAAGAGCCTTAAGAACGCTCCGTTCATGGTGCTTTGCAATCATTGTGACAATCCTCCATGCGTTAGGGTCTGTCCCGTCAAGGCCACATTTAAAAGGGCCGATGGTATTGTGGTGATGGATTATCACAGGTGTATAGGATGCCGATTCTGCATGGCCGCATGTCCTTACGGCGCCAGAAGCCTTAACTGGAAGGACCCGAGACCGCACATAAAGAAGGAGAATCCTGAGTATCCGACACGAACACGTGGTGTGGTTGAAAAATGCAACTTCTGCTCTGAACGTTTGGCGGTTGGACTTCAACCGGCGTGTGTTGCAGCGTGCAAGGAGAAGGCCTTGATCTTCGGGGATCTGGAAGATCCAAACTCGGAAATCAGGGAAGTTCTTAGAACCAATTCAACGATTCAGAGAAAACCACAACTAGGCACACGTCCTGAGGTCTATTACATACTGTGAGGTAGCCATGCTTGAAAAAGCTCTATCTGGAACTAAAGCTTATTTTTCCTGGTTGATATTCCTGGTAATCCTGTTCAGCATAGGATTCGCATTCTACTTGAAGCAGTTGGGCTTCGGTTTAGGCATCACGGGTATGAGTAGAGATGTATCGTGGGGCCTTTACATCGGACAGTTCACATTCCTGGTCGGCGTGGCCGCTTCCGCAGTCATGCTTGTCCTTCCCTATTATCTTCATAATTACAAGGTATTTGGGAAAATCACCATTCTTGGGGAATTCCTAGCTGTCGCTTCAGTCACCATGTGTCTGACATTCATCGTGGTCGATTTGGGGCAACCCTCAAGGGCTTTCAATGTTCTCCTCTATCCCACACCCAATTCAGTACTTTTCTGGGACATGGTTGTTTTAAACGGATACCTGTTTCTGAACATAGTAGTGGGCTGGAGTGTTCTTGAGGCCGAACGTAAGGGTGTTGCTCCGGCCAAATGGGTAAAATTCCTTATTTACGTTTCCATCCCTTGGGCCGTCAGTATTCATACCGTCACAGCCTTCCTGTATGCCGGTCTGCCCGGCAGAGGCTTCTGGCTCAGCGCAATCATGGCCCCCAGATTTCTGGGTTCAGCCTTTGCGTCAGGACCTTCCTTCCTGATACTGATCTGCCTGTTCCTGCGAAAGTACACGAAGTTTGACGCCGGTTGGGAGGCCATACAGACATTGGCCAAGATTATCACCTATGCGTTGATAATCAGTGTTTTCTTTGTGCTTTGTGAACTCTTTACAGTGTTCTATAGCCAGATCCCAGAACACATGTATCACTTCATTTACCTTTTCGTCGGTTTCCATGGTCATTACGGCCTGGTGTCGTGGATGTGGGCGGCAGTCATATTGGCAGTCATTGCGCTGGTAATTATGATTAATCCCAAGACGAGGAACAATCCCACAACATTAGCCATCGGATGCGCTTCCACATTTCTAGCTCTCTGGATCGAGAAGGGTATCACGCTGGTTCTCACCGGCTACATTCCTTCGCCTCTCGAGACCATTACCGAATATCATCCTACCGTTCCGGAAATAGCGATTGTTATAGGTGTATGGGCTCTGGGGCTTCTGATCCTCAGCATTCTCTACAAAGTGGCTTTGAGTGTTAAAGAGGAAGTAGCTGCTTAGTTGTTTTTAGAATACTTTCCAAAATAATACTGAGGCGATTCGTAAAGCGGATCGCCTTTTTTTTGGCCGAGGTCAACCACCCTAACGGTATCGACAGGTTATAATGGACTCTCATTGCAGCGAACATAAATTCAAGGCTGTCAAATCCAGTTTCCTTGAATATTTCAGCAGACGGTTATCTTTCTCGGGAAAGACAGTCTCTGCTGACGAATTCTTGCGTGAGATTCTAGGAAAATTTATTGCCTGCATGCTCAAGATTAACGGGTATGAGGTTGACCCTGAATCCAGATTTAACTGGGTTGAGGACGATTGGATGCTTTCAGGGGGGATTTCGCACACCGGGCGATTGGGCGTGGTTGAAATTGGTGAATGTTACGAGAGGTTGAGCGCTCTGGCATTTACGGATGAACCTCATGCGAAACCAATCCGAAACCCCTCTGATTCACATCGACGACGGCAAGGTCAATTTTATACTCCCTCGGTTCTTGCGCGTCTAATCGTCAGACACTCCATCAAAGCCTTCGTTGAGGGTAATCAGTGCAAAATAACTACAATTGACACACTGGACCCGGGTGTAGGGGCAGGCATTTTTCTCACGGAAATGATCTCCGAAATTCAGGACACGCTCCGGAACGGTCTTCAGCAGTGTTCCTCATCGCATCTCCTGGGATCCTACAGTCTATATGGACTCGACGTGGATGAGGTGGCAATTCTTATTGCAAATGCAGCTATAAGGGAAAAGCTCAGAACTAACACGGGATTTATTACGCCTGAGCGGATCGAACTTCGGGTAGGAAACTCTCTCATCGGTAATCTGGATGCAGCAGAAAAAACCTTCCCCGGAAATTCGTGCGATGTTGTTCAGCCAGGCCGGCTTGTTGGGAGGGACCGTCAGTCTTGCTACCCGGATTCATGGTTGAAGAGCAGAAAAAACTTCAATTGGACCGAAGAATTTCCGGACATATTCGGGCGCGAGAATCCCGGTTTCGATCTGGTCGTTGGGAACCCTCCCTATGAAGTCCTGACTGTAAAGGATTCGGGTCTAGATGATCTTCACCATGATCTGGATTATTTCCGATCCCATTATGAAACCTGTTTGGGGAAAATAAACACCTATCGATTGATGTTTGAGAGAAGCCTCAAGCTAACCAGGAGAGGAGGTGTTCTTGGTTTCATCGTACCGGCCACATTTCTGGCTGATTCCTCGGCTCTTCGTTTACGCAAAAGGATACTTGATCAATGTGAGATAATTGACCTCCTGACCATTCCAGAGAGAGACAGGTCTTTTAAAGGTGTCACCCAGGCTTTCACGATAGTGGTGGCCAGGAAAGGGAAGCCGTCCAGACTTATAAAACCTGTCTTTCTGGACAAAAATAAGGGCCATGCTGACCATGACGGGATCAACCTCACTGTTGAGGGACTTGCGACAACAGGGTACAGGATCCCGGTCATCAAATCCGAAATTGAGAGCCGAGTATTGAGTCACCTCTTGCAATATCCCACCTTGGGTTCAGGATGGGCATCATTCAAGCCAATAAGTGCGCATCAGGGTGAAATCAATCTTACCACTCATAGAATGTGGATTTCATCAGGCAAGACCGGCATCAGACTGATAAGGGGTGAACATATCTCTTCCTTTGTAGTTAATCACCCGTCAGCCTCCTCCAAGCGACTGGACTGGGTTAATCCGAAATTGCTCCATAACATAAGCCCTGATGGGAAAGGCAAATTATCTTTCCTCGGACATTCCAAAAATGAATCTGGTTCAAGAGGAAGGGTAGCGCTGGCACGTGTTGTTAACATGGATAGCCCGATAAGGCTAAAAGCCGCGTGGGTAGAAAAAGATGATTTCCTCGGAGACATGACCAATTATCTCAGTAACACCATCATTTCTCCGGCCTTCACTTTGGGTTTGCTGAATTCAAGTCTCCTCAACTGGCGTTTCAGAATAACAAGCGCCAATAATTATGTTTCAGCATCTGAAATCGAGAAATTACCTATACCGTATCAAAAACTCGCCAACCGATGCAGTGACACAACGTTTGATTCACCCTTGAAGCTTGAACCCAAGATCATGCGATCCATCCTTACATTCAAGGATGCCGAACTTTTTGTGAATTCCATCCTGAAAGAACTTTCAGAAGTTTCCGTGGAGGTCTCATTTCTGGTAGGTGGAATCGAGCAAATTGCCAACACCCTGATGGAGGCAGACCGGGATCAAGAATCAACAAAACCGCTAATTACATCATTTCGACTGCTTATCGATTTGCTGACACTGAAATTGTACGACATCGACGCTGGCGTGGGATTATTCTGATGGCTTCAATGTAATCCACGTTCCTCCTGGTGTTTGAGCGGCCAAAAGTTTTTTATTTGCTAAAAAAAAAATAAATGATAATAATACGAGGTTAACTCGCACATCCCCGCTATGAGGGTCGCTAGAAATAGTGAATTAGGGGATGGAGGAAAAACCCGAAAAGGAGATTTATATTGTCATTGGTTACTATGAAGCAACTGTTGGAAGCAGGAGTCCATTTTGGGCACCAGACGCGCCGATGGAACCCCAAGATGAAGCCCTATATTTTTGGGGCCAGGAATGGCATCTACATCATAGACCTTCAAAAGACCGTACGTTTGTTTAAGAGGGCCTATCAGTTTGTCCAGGATTCTGCTGCCACAGGGGCCGGTATACTTTTTGTCGGCACAAAGAAGCAGGCTCAGGACGCCGTTCAGGAAGAGGCCATTCGCTGCGGGCAATATTACGTGAACCAGCGTTGGCTCGGCGGCATGCTCACCAACTTTTCCACCATAAAACAGAGCATTGAAAGGCTCAACAACCTCGGAGCAATCCTGGACAGACCTGAGGAAACCAACTTCACCAAAAAGGAAATTGGTAACCTTACCAGGCAGTATGACAAGCTGAACAAAAACCTGGCAGGCATCAGGGAAATGAAACGATTGCCGGGCCTTCTTTTTGTCGTTGACCCCAAAAAGGAAAATATTGCTGTTAAGGAAGCCAAGAAGCTTGGAATTCCTATTGTCGCTATTGTCGATTCAAACTGTGACCCGGACGAAATCGACTATGTAATCCCAGGTAATGATGACGCTATCAGGGCTATCAGACTATTTGCAGCCAAGATCGCAGACGCCTGCGAAGAGGGGCGCGCTATGCATGAGGCCTCCTTCAAGGAAGACGCTGGTGATTCCGAATCCCCGAGTGTGAAGCGTCTGGAGGATGCAGAAGCCGCAATCCGTGAGAACATGGAACCGGAGGACGATGAATACGAATCCGATGAATCCGACTCAGAGGAATAATGTTTGGTCGTCGTAGCACCCATCGGGAAGTCTGCACGAATTCCAGATAGTGGTGCTGATAAACTGTAGGCGGAGTCGGCAGTTAATGGTGATTCCACAATGAATCGCCTTTGTTCGTAATTCACAAAAATACTTTGTAGTCAGCGTCATTAAGATTGAGATGATTTGTTTTTGACTACGTTCAGGAGATAGATTTATGGAAGTGTCAGCAAGTCTGGTAAAAGAATTGCGGGAAAAAACCGGTTTGGGACTCATGGACTGCAAAAAGGCCTTGGTTGAAACCGGTGGCGATATAGAAAAGGCAGTTGATTTTCTGAGGAAAAAAGGAGCCCTTAAAGCCGCCAAGAGAGAGGGGAGGGCCACCTCAGAGGGGAGAATCGGCTCCTACATACACATGAACGGAAAAATTGGAGTGTTGCTTGAACTCAACTGTGAAAGTGACTTTGTCGCCAAGACCGATCAATTCGCTGAACTCGTTCATGACATCTGTATGCACATTGCAGCTAGTTCCCCTCAGTGGATTTCACAGGAGAATGTTCCAGAGGATGTGTTATCCAAGGAAAAAGATATTTACATGACTCAGGCCAAAGAGGCTGGAAAGCCTGAAAAGATGCTGGAAAAGATAGCTGAGGGAAAGCTCAAGAAATTCTTTAGCGAAGTCTGTCTGCTTGACCAGCCTTTTGTCAAGGACCCCGACAGAACTGTTGGTGACTTGATTAAAGACAAGATTGCCCAACTTGGCGAGAATATGACGGTTGGCAG
>CALDNG010000198.1 GCA_937915285.1 uncultured Desulfomonile sp.
ATGGCGCATCGTAAAGGGCCATTTGAAGGTTGCCTATCACCACAGTTAACAGATTGTTAAAGTCATGGGCGATTCCACCACTTAAAAGTCCGAGGCTCTCAAGTTTTTGAGAATGTAAGAGTTGCCTTTCCAGCTCAATTTTTTCCTTTTCGGCTTTTCTTCTGTCAGTGATGTCCCGGCTGACACCCTGAAAACCCTGTAGAACGCCATCCCCATCGATTACCGGATTGGCAACCAGTTCGTTCCAAACAAATTTCCCATCCTTACGCGACTGTTCAATTTCCAGGACCAGTCCAGATGAATCTCCATTCTGATAGAAATGCTGGATTCTTTCTTCAAGTCTCCCTAGAACCTCTTCGTAAAAAACAGGGCTTATGAAATCCAGGAAACTTTTTCCAATCACTTCTTCAGGATCGTATCCAAGCTGGTTTTTTATGGAAGGACTGACATACGAGTATTCAAGAGATGAGGAGAGGCTCCAGATTACGTCATTCATGTTTTCCGTAAGCAGACGGTATTTTGATTCACTTTCTTTAAGAGCCGACTGTGCCGCCTGCAATTCCGTTATGTCCATGGCTGTGAAAACGACACCCTCAGAAAGAGAAGTTCTGTCTATGGCCGAAGATCTGAGCAGGATATCCAAAAGTTCGCCGTCTTTTGTCATAAAACGGGTTTGTATTTGGCCGCATCCAGTTCGGTGTATTGCCTCATATTTGACGTCCCCGACCCTGTCAAATTCTGATTCGTCCGGGTAGATCATTCGTGAACTGTGGCCGCACAATTCTTCAGCCGAATAGCCTGTCATCTGAGACAATGTCTTATTGGTCCAGCCGAATTTTCTATCGATGATCAAGCCTACACCAACGGGAGCAGTATCAAGTAAAGTCCTGAGAGTTGTCTCACTATTCCTCAAACTGGCTTCGATCTTCTTTCTCTCAGCTATTTCATGGTGAAGCAGTTCCCGGGACTGAAGTAACTCCTGGGTGCGAACCCGAACTTTCTCTTCCAGACTCTCATGACTCTTTTTTAGGTTTGTAGACATTTTGTTAAAGGCTTCAACAAATTCTATCAATTCAGCGGTCTTGGGCGCTTCAATCTGTTCACCGATTGATTCAGGATTATCAGCTATCATGACAGCCTTGCGCCTGATAGAGTCCAGCGGTGACACCATGAAAAATTTAAGAAACACGAACAGTCCGAAGAAGCACGCCATTAAAGCAGCCACTAAAAAGGCTGACAGTTTAACAGAAAAATAGTCGGAGTTTCGGTAAGCAGCAGACAGTGGAATCCTAACGGAGATGGCTTGGGCCACATCATCAAGGTTTCTGTTGAAGCTTTTCACAGGACCATAGCGTGCTACCAGGTCTCCTGGAGCCTGGTCCGGGGTTGAGTGACAACGCAGACATGAAGGCTCCATCTCCTCACCCCGGCGCATTATCGTCAAATATGGCTTACCATCCACAAAACGTATAGAGTTTTTCTGAACAAGGCTGGGATCGGCTTTCAATTCTTTCAGAAAAGTTTTTTCAAAATCATCGGCTTCATTTTGATCGGACCTGGCGTCTATGGACGCTTCCTTATACATAAACGTCTCCGGACTGAAATGCCTGAAATACTCCTGCATCTTGCCGACGGCGTAAGTAGAAGACATCCAGGCCGGATCAAAATAGTCCTTGTTGGATATGGGTTTGATGGTTTCAAACAGGCTGGGTTTCAATATCCTGGTGAAGTAAGTATGTGTCGCCAGATTGCAATCCAGTAAAAGGCGGGCTTTCGACTGAGCCTCAGATATGGCCTGGTCGCGCATGTTTGAATGTACAAAAAAGATAGTGAACCCTGTGATGAATATGAAAAGAGCCCCAATAATCAGGAAAATGTAAGTCCGCATGGATAATGAAGTGGACATACTCACTCCTTTTCATGGATCTAGTGAACCCAACCGGTCTTGGCGGTGGTCCCGCTCTGTAAACGTGTTGAAAAAAGTTCCCTGAAATTAAAGTGAAAGAGCCTATATTCAAAAGCCTGTTTTTGTTATAGAAAAGTTACCTTCTTGAATATTTGAGAAGTTTTCGAACGACAGTTGAATGCGGCAGAATCCCTTCCCATGATTCGGTGACCGAATATCCTTCAATCTCGATCATCTGTTTTGCCATGGACGGGCCAGCCATCACTATAAAAGAGCCGGAGTCTCTTATAAAGTGTGTCAGATTTTTGAAAAAGGACGGTTTGGAACTGAATGCACGTGAGACCACTATATCATACTTCTGCCCGTGTTTGTCATCGATTAATGAATTGTAATCCCTGTTGAAAATACAGACGCCTTCCAGACCGATAGTCCTGGCCACTTCTTTCAGAAAAAGAACTCTCTTCTGATTTTTTTCTACAAGCGTAATTTCCAGAGATTGAACTGCAATTTTCAGAATCAATCCCGGCAGTCCTGCTCCGGTCCCTATGTCCATTATTTTTAGGGGAGAATCAGGATTCAGGATTTTCAGGAGAGTTAGGGAATCTACGATATGCAGGATGATTAAGTCAGCGGGATTTTTATAAGAAACAAGATTAACTTTAGTATTCCAAACAGCTAGAAGTTCTACATATTTTATCAAACCTGAAATAGCTTTTTCGTCTAACCGTATATCCAGTTCTTTGAGGCAAAAATATAATAATTCCAGATTATTATCTTTCATCAGACGTGTTTTCATCGATCCAGTTAAGGTACTCAGGCAAACCATTCTCTATGGGCAAAAATATGATTTCCGGGACCTCATAAGAGTGCAATTTTTGAATTTCGAGAGTTAATCTATCGCAGAGCGCGCGTCTAGTCTTTATAATCATAAGTATCTCTTTTTCATCATAAATTTCACCCTTCCAAGAGTAAATAGATCTGATAGGATCTACGAGATTTACACAGGCCGCCAGGTGGTTCTGTACTAGAAATCGCGCGATATCAGTAGCTTGTTCCAAATTGCTTGACGTCACAAAGCAAATGACATGTTCGCTCATATTTACCTCATATTGTGCTTTTGTGTTGACAAACTACTATAAGTTGTATA
>CALDNG010000199.1 GCA_937915285.1 uncultured Desulfomonile sp.
ACAACAGCCACAATTTCTTCATTAGCGCCATCAGACTGTTTTTTGAAAAGAGGACGCGAATACGTGCTCATTACCGCTCTTCCGACTTCTTTGTCGAAGTAGGGGTCGATCCACACGGGCTTGCGTCGCTCAACAGCAAACCGGAACCAGTCCTTGGAGAAATAATCGTAGCCCTTCTCTCCAAGTTGGTTAAAAGCGATCTCACCATTGCGCCAAAAGAAATGAGCAGCATATTTTTCAAGGTTAGGGTTGAATTTGAACGGCAGGAACGCTACGCCGATACCTTGAGCCTTAGGTGTCTCACGAAGCGTGCGTTCAACCAGTCTTAAAAGTGCTTGATCATCCCTGGGAAAAGTCTCTAGCGATGCCACCAGGTCGTCAACAGATTTGGCAACTAACTGAAACTCCTGCTCAATGGCATTACCTAAAGCCCTGGTAAGGTTTCTTGCTGTGGCCTCAGCCTCTTCCTTGATCAAATCACGTGAGTTGTAATAAATCCAGCTCAAGACTACAGCCAGTACCAGACAAGCGCTGCTAAACACCAGGAGACTAATCTTAACAGTGATGCTATTTCTGAAGAATCTCATAAAGCTTTTCACCCCTTCAAGAATCCCAAGCATTCTTTAGACATGAGACGGCAGGAACGCCAGTCGATTATTCGTGCCAAATGCGGCAATTGAAAACTCGCCTAAAAGTTTGAAATCTCAATCACGATCTTTATTTGGGGGCAGCAAATCCGGCCGACTGCCTAAAATGTGATTTCTACTGGTAGTACGTGGTGATAAGCTTATTACGAAACCCGTCCTGAAATAGCATAGTGCAGAACATAAACTTTTTTTGGGCGGGAGCTTTTCTCAGTATATACTAATGTGAGCCAAAGCCTGGTAAGTTTTTTTCCTCATTAGAACGAGGCCTAAAAAGTAAGCTCAGGATGCGGAGCCCCAAGTGAAAAAGATAAGATTGATTCTATCAGCAAGCCTGGCTGTTTTGGTCATATGTTTAGGCCAATGCGTGGCCTCAAACAGCAAACAAGGGACTGAGGTGTTCGCAAAGGCCGTCGAAAAATTGAAGGTCGCCAAGTCCCGTGACGATCTAAATGATGCTTTCAAGAGAATTCAGGAGGCCTATGGTATTTTTGACAAATCTGGAAACAGCGAAGGTCGCGCTTATTCCATGCTGTTCTGTGGGAAAATCTGTTTGAGTCTGGGTGATTATTCCAAAGCTATTGAATTTGCAACAAAGTCTCTGGACCTGATGAAAAAGATTGGCGACAGAAAAGGTCAAGCCATGAACCTCGATAATATTGGATCGGCATATTATTACACTTCGAATTACAATAAATCGCTGGAATATTTCAATCAGTCCCTCAAGATTCACCTAACCTCAAACAACACGGAGGGTGAGGCCTTAACATTAAATAACATTGGCAACGTCTATGTGGCATTGAGTGAGTTCGGCAAGGCCCGATCAACATTTTCCGATTCCCTGGTGAAGAGTCGGCGGGCTGGGAGCAGTCAGGTTGAAGCTGCAACTCTGGACACCCTGGGCTACATCTACAACAGGCTCGGTTCATACCAGGAAGCTTTGGAAAGCCATCAAAAGGCCCTGAAAATTCAAAAGGCCATAGGAAATGTCTCCGGAGAGGGGATTTGCCTAAACAACATTGGACAGGTTTACCAGGAATATGGCCAGTATTCCAAATCAATAGAATTTTTTGAGATGGCTTTGCCTTTGCTTGAGAGGATGGGGGACACATTTGCGTCGGGCAAATGCATCAACAACATTGGTGTATCCCTGGCAGGCATGGGCGCCTATTCCAAAGCGCTGGAATACTACAGGAGGGCCCTGGAATCGCAGGAAAAATCCGGAGATTTGATCGGAGCTTCCGGATCGGCCCACAACATTGCAAGCGCATACATGAAATTGGGACAATACTCCAAGGCGCTGGAATATTACCAAAGTTCCTTTTCAACCGCGAAAAGGCTTGGGAACAAGGCGGACGCCAGCACAATGGCAATCAACATGGCCCTTGCCATGAGCAGACTGGAAAAATATTCCGAGGCCGAAAAGGCTTTCCTACAGGCAATAGAAATCAGACATGAGACCGGCTTGCCGACTGTTTCGGCTAGAGACGAGTTTGTCAATTTCCTTTTGGACATTGGCAATCTCTCCAGGGCGGAAACCTTGTCTCAAGAGGGAGTTCTGGACTGGACACTGGGAAGAATGGCTTTACTAAAAAATGATAATTTGAGCGCAATAAGTCATTTTGAACGAACAAGGGTTGGGGGCCAAGAAAATGACAATGTCGATTTGTTGTTTGTGGGTTATACAGGTCTTGGAAGATCACATGAACAGTCGGGAAATTACGATCTGGCCCGTAAAAATTATGAACAGGCAGTAAAGCTCAACGAGGAAATCAGGTCAGGAATAATGCCTGGTGAAAGAAAAAACTTTTTCCAGGTCAAACTGGCTGGCTTCAAGCGGTCCGACGCCGCCAAGGGTCTGGTTCGGGTTCTGATGAAGTCCAACAAACCCGGAGAATCTTTGGCGCCAAGTGAACTCACAAAGGCACGGGCTTTCGCCGATCATTTATATCAGGCAAATGCTGCAGGAGCCTCGGAAATTCCTGCCGGGATGCTTGAAGAGGAACAATCTCTGGTCAATTCACTGGCAGTCCTGAAGAGAGAGATATCGAAAACAGACCGTAAAAAACAGCCTGAAAGATATGCGAATTTATCCAGGGATTTCGAACGGCGTTCATCCAGGCTGGACGCTTTGATAGATACTTTCAGGAACAAGTATCCTGCGTATGCCGCGTCGAAATATC
>CALDNG010000200.1 GCA_937915285.1 uncultured Desulfomonile sp.
CCACCGAGATCTACACTCTTTCCCTACACGACGCTCTTCCGATCTTTGATAACCTGGGAAATGAGTTGTTGAGCTTTTGCGGTGTTGGGCCTGTGAGTTTCCGGATGGGTCGTTTCAATCTGGGACCTGGCATGTTTTCAGTTGTCGAGGAGATGGGCTTCAGGGTTGACAGCAGCATAGAGCCACTTCGGAGCGAATACGGAGGGCCTGACCATCTGGTGGCTCCGGCGGAGCCCTACTACCCTGACCCGTCCGATCCCGTCAGGAAAGGACATTCCAGAGTGCTAGAGGCGCCCATCACCATCAACCCGATTTTTGGTGGAGCAGGTGATATTCTTGAGAGGGCAAGAGCCCGAGGGCTTTTGTCCAATGATAAGCTCATGAGTATTGCCTCCAGTTTATTTTCCATTCCCGCACAGCCAGCATGGGTTGGCCTGAATGCAGCGAAGGCAGGTGTGATGTTTCACCGAATCAAAGGAGGGCGCTTTCTGACAATCTTTTTTCATTCTTCAGAGTTGGCTCCCGGGATGAACCCGCTCCATCCGACGGAGGATTCTGTTCAGCTATTTCTAAGGAAACTGAAACATTTCCTCGTGTGGCTGTCCGACAGATACGACGCTAGGTTTGTGACATTATCCGAATACCCGGAAATATTTGACCAGACGTGACAAATCAACGGTTAAACCAGCTATTTCAGAATCAGCCGGACTGCTGAATTCTCGCCAGGTCTTCTTCCTTTCCTATCATCACGAGTACATCACTGGGTTTGACCACAAAGTCCGGTCCCGGAAGAAAAACGAACTTCGGTGGGATAAGCTCTTTCACCGCAATGACAAAAACCCCGAATCTCTCTCTGAGTTTCAGATTCAGCAGGCTTTTTCCATGGAAAGAGTCAGGAACGCCAACATCCATGACCTCAAAATCCTCCCCTAGAGGAATGAAATCCAGAAGGTTGGGATTTATTATCTGAGCTGCCACCCGTTTTGCTGTTTCTCTCTCAGGAAAAATTGTTTCAGTAGCCCCAACTGCCCGCAGAATTGTCGCGTGATCTTCGCTTATGGCTTTTGCCCTTATGACTTTGACACCGATCTTTTTGAGGTGCAGAGTACACAGCACACTGGCCTCCATACTCTCGCCGAGGCTGACCACGGCCTCGTCGAAATCTTCCCTGACCAGTGAACTCAAGCCTGAAAAATCCCTGGCGTCTAAAATCATGGCTCTCTGGACCGCATCTGCTATAGCATTCACACGCGCCTCGCTGTTATCCAACGCCAGCACTTCACAGCGAAGGGCCAACTCCCTGGCCAATTCACTGCCAAACTGTCCCAAACCTATTATGCAGATGAGTTTCTTGGAGCGTTTCATCCGATCATCACCGTTCCTTTTGGATAACTTATGTTGGATGTGGATTTCGGTATCATAAGCATGACCATCGTCAGAGGACCGAGTCTCCCGATGAACATGGTAAGGATTATCCATATCTTTCCTGGAGTCGACAGTTTCGCTGTTATACCCGTAGATAGGCCTACCGTACCAAATGCGCTTACCTGCTCGAAAACCAGGGCCATGCTGTCAACATTCAGATTCGACTCTGTCGAGAATAAAACCAGAAAACCAAGAATGTTCCAGATGATGGCAACAGTCACTAGTAGGTCGGTCCGCGATACCAATTCCAGAGGTAAGCGCCTGTCATGCAATCGCACCTCCTTGGCTCCCCTCAGGCCCGACACCAGTCGAGCCCAGTAAATTGCTATTGAAGAGGTCTTTACACCACCGGCGCACGAACCCGGTGAGCCCCCTATGAACATCAGTATGACGAGTATCAACAAGGAGGAATGAGGGACCCTACCCAGGTCAACTGAATTGAAGCCTGCCGTACGAGAACTCACAGATTGAAACAGCGCGTTGATGAATTTTTCCCACAAAGTCCGCTCATCTGTGGTAAGCCCGAATACCATGATCAATAAGGTTCCACTTACGATCAACAAAATGGAGACGAAGAGGACCACACGGGAATGTAGCGAAAGCCTGATCTGTTTTCCAAAGGAATCGCCGTTGATTTTTGCGCAAACCCTCACAAAAAGCTCATACAGCACCGAGTAGCCCAACCCCCCAGCAATGATCAGGGCCATAATGGTGATAAGGATGCCTTCGCTATCGCGCCACACCACCAGGTTATCCGTGGCAATAGCAAAGCCGGCGTTGCAGAAGGCAGAAATGGAATGGAAAAAGGAAAAAAATATGATATCCCCAGGACCATCCAGGCGAGGCCAAAAAAACAGCGCCAGGAAAATCATGCCCACGCCTTCTATTGCCAGGGTTAGTGAAAGAATTGTCTTGAATGCGTCCTGAAACCGTGAACCTATATCCTTTTGAAAAAATGTGTCATGCAGAACCGCAGATGACTGAAGCGAAAACCGCAGGCCGAGTATCTGGAAGGTTAAAGCAGCGAATGTCATTATTCCAAGTCCGCCAGTTTGAATCAGGATAGCTATAACGAGTTGCCCGAAAAAAGAAAAATCCTTGCTGGTATCCAGGACTGTCAACCCTGTCACACAAACGGCGGATGTAGATGTGAAAAGGGCGTCGATAAAACTGATTGTTCCGGACTGCCCGCACCACGGTAGACACAAAAGGATTGCCCCCAAGAATATTGTGGCTGCAAAACCTGCCACCACAAGGCTTTCTGGAGAAATCAGCGACCTAGTTAGCTTACTGATGAATTTCAGACTGGGGGTCATGATTGAAGCTGGCCTGGATTGGATGATTGCAGTAGAAAGAAGTCGGGAATTAGGCGCGAAAAGACCATATCCCTTCCTGGGATGTCTGTTACGACCAAAAATGAAGCCAGGTCCATAAAAAGATTGCCGGTTGGATAAGAGGCTGGCAGGTTGTGGGCATAAACTGGAGACATTCTATTTTACGATCAATCCGTGACAGATTGACTTAAGGCCTCTGAATCAAAAGGGTTTACGAATGATTTCAAGACTGATAGCCTTGATCGGAATAGCATCCATACTATTACTTTGCGTAGTTTTATCCACAGACCGCAAAAGAATCAACTGGATTCTGGTGACTTGGGGTATCGGGATACAGTTTTTTTTCGCCTTAGTAATATTGAAGACTTACCCCGAAATATTTTTTGCCAAGGCGCAGGCGTTTTTTGAGGGGATAACCTTTTATTCCAATGCAGGATCCCGCTTTTTGTTTGGGTCGCTTGTTGACCACAAGGATCTAACAATTTTGAGCATGGGTTCAGTAATAATTTTTGTTAGTTCGATGATGGGCTTGCTGAATTACCTAAGGATATTGCCTGTCATAACCGTGGGGCTTGCAAGGGTAATGAGCCGGGCCATGAAAACTTCAGGGGCAGAAACCCTAGCGGCCTCGATGTTTATTTTCATGGGAATAGAGGCGGTTTCCGGGCTCAAAAACCTCCTCCTCAAGATGACGCATTCAGAGCTTTTTTCTTTGATGACATGCTTCATGGCCACCATAGCCGGGTCGGTAATGGCCGTTTACGTGGGTGTTTTTGGGGCGAATCCTGGATATATTCTGGCGGCAAGTTTTATGAACGCGCCAGGAGCCCTGGTACTGTCTAAAATTCTTGTTCCAGAAACGGATGTGCCTGAAACAACAGGAAAGGTCAGACTGAAGGATGTCGCATCTCCCGATAGTGGAATAATTGAGGCCTTGTCTAACGGTGCCCTCGACGGCCTGAAACTGACTCTGGCTATTGCTGCAATCTTGATGGCATTCGTATCGGTGATACACCTTTCAAATGCGGCCTTGGGAGTTGTAGGGACTTCCTTTGACCAGATAGGCTCAATAGCATTTGCCCCCATAGCTCTATTGATCGGAATCCCATGGCAAGATTGCATGACCGCAGGAAAACTTCTGGCCATCAAAACCGTTTTCAATGAATGGATCGCATATAGCCAGCTAAAGGTTATTGTCGCCGAGGGAGGACTTCATCCCCGATCGACAATGATCATGACCTTCGCCCTTTGCTCTTTTGCAAACTTCGGAAGTATGGGAATCCTCATAGGGGGAGTGTCCTCGCTGGCGCCTGAGCGAGGCAAGGAAGTGGCTTCACTTGCCCTCAAGGCTCTTCTGGCGGGCCTCATGGCAGGCCTCATGACGGCTTCTATTGCCGGCCTGATGATGGCCAGCTAAGCGAACGTTTGATGTTTCTTCAACAATTTCGAAGCCCTGAAGCCTAACATCTATTCAGATTCTGACCGTTTTTCCCGATGAATCAAAAACTTAGCGGAACTAATACCTTTTAAATCTGTCCTTTTTTATAAGCGGCAAGACTCAATTCCTGCATTCAAGCGCCCCGAATGCTTGAAACCAGGGCGCATGGCAGGAATACCTGAAAGTTTACCTCAGATATAAGTCAGCGGGCTGAAATCCTTTAAGATTGGAAGCAAAAACATTAGCGACCACTTTCTGGACCCGCAAACATAGTTATAAATCATCTGATGCAAGCTTAAATTAAAACTTTAATATAGACAGTTAATTTACTGATGTGATAATATATAAGAGAAAATCAAAAGTCCAATGCGGCAGGTTTTATGAAATTTAGGGCGCTCCCAATCGTTCTCTTCCTGATTCTGGTTTCAGAGGCATTCTGTTTTGCGCAGGTTCCAGCAGCGGCGGAAGACTTTTTTGAAAACGGAAAGGTTGCCTATCGGGCAGGGGACTATGCTAAGGCTCTGGATTTTTTCAATAAGGCCATAAGGATGGGAGTAGGTTCCCAAGACGTCTATTTTCGGCGTGGATTGGCGTTCGAAAAACTCGGGGATAACCAGAAGGCTCTGGACGATTATTCGAAAGCTCTTGAACTAGACCCTAACCTCGAGACTGCTTACAATAACAGGGGAAGCGTGTATTACAGGTTGGGGAATTTTGATAGCGCCATAAAGGATTACAGCCGGGCGTTGGAATTAAATCCTTCATATTCACTGGCTTATTACAATCGAGGCAACGCCTATTACGGTAAGAATTCGTACGATAAGGCGATTGAGGATTTTGGGAAAGCGTTGGCGATTGACCCAAAGGACTTTGACGCATACAACAACCGAGGTTGGGCGCTGACACAGAAACAGGATTATGACGCTGCTATAAAGGATTTCACGAAGGCCCTTGAATTGAATGGTGATTATGCGCTGGCCTATTACAATAGGGGCAATGCTTTCCTCAAGAAGGGTCATGTTGACAACGCCGTCAAGGACTTGACCAAGGCCATCGAACTAAATCCTGAATATGCCTTGGCATATTTTCAGAGGGGCAACGCATATTTCAGGCGCAACGATCTGGATAGGGCTCTTGAGGACTACAATCAGTCGGCAAAGATAAACCCTCAATATCCTGATCTTTACAACAACCGTGGTTGGGTATTCTTCACCAAGGGAAACTCAGCTTTGGCCATGCGTGATATTTCAAAGGCTATTTCGCTTAATCCGGATCTCGCAAAGGCTTACGCCAATCGTGGCTGGATTCATAAATCGAATTCAGAGTTCCCCAAAGCTGTTGCCGACTTCTCAAAGGCAATAGAACTGGATCCCTCTAATTCGACAGTCTATGCCTACAGGGCCGCCTGTTATATGGACATGGGTTCAGTTGACAAGGCCGTAAAAGACCTGGACAAAAGTGTGAGTCTTGAGGAATCGCAGCCCAACTCAGCGACCCTGACCACGTTGGCTGCCCTGAAAGAGCAACTCGGAGATTTTAAGTCCTCTAGCGAACTCTTCCGGAAGGTGACTCAATTGCGTCCTGATGATGCGGTTGGTTATTACAACCTGGGACTTTCGCTTGGCAAACAGGGAAAGTTCTTCGAGGCGATTGACAACTTCACAAAAAGCATAAGCCTTTCGCCAGATTTTAAGGACGCTTATCTCAAGAGGGCCATAGCTTATGAATTCCTTGGTGATAAGCAGAAGTCTAGCAATGATTTTTCAAAAGCCCTGACGATTAAAACGCAAAGAACTCCCTTGTCTTCGGTCAGGGAACCTGTAAACGCCGATAAGGTTAAAGAATATTTGTCCTCAATCAAGAGATGAAAACAGAAAGCGACGGGAACACGCCAGCGCTTAATTCATATCGTTCGAGACTGATGATTCAGATACATACTGAGGCCTGAAATGTGGCAATTGCCCACAAAAATTGTTAAACGACCCGTTTATGTAAGCACAAGTGGTTGGGCGCTCTTTGCGAAGCGTTTAATTGCATTTGCCTTTGCATGCTTGTGTTGTGCGGCCTTTTTTTGTTCAGACTCGTCTGCTGAAAACAGCGCCCAGAGCATTTATTCAAAGGCGATCGAGGAGCATTGGAGTTGGAATCTGGACGAAGCCATCAATCTTTATACGAGGTTTCTGTCTCAGAATCCCAATTCATCTCAAGCCTACTTTTTGAGGGGTTCTGCATTCAGGTCGAAGGGGCTGGATGACAAGGCGATGGCCGACTTTGAAAAGTCGCTGGAGAAAGACCCCAGCCTTGTGGAGGCGTCTTTTGGCAAGGGACAAATGCTGTTACAGAAGAAGCGTTATGAAAAGGCCTTGCAGGAGATGAACAGGGTTCTTGAAAAATCTCCGGGTTATCCCGGCGCGCTGAAAATACGGGGTGAAGCGAATCTGGGTTTATCAAGGTTCCAGGCGGCCGCGGACGATTTCTCCACCTTTATGGAGAAGGTCTCAAATGATTCAGGCGCCTATTTTGACCGAGCGATTGCGTATCAAAATCTTGGAGCGATGGATAAGGCCAAATCCGATCTGGACAGGTCGATAGAACTGGACCCGGCCAATGAATCCGCCTGGTACAGGAAGGGGAATCTCCTGTTCGCCGGAAACGACCCGAATGCTGCCCTGGAAGCCTATGACCGATGTTTGAAAATAGACCCGAAAAACTCAGAAGCTCTTAACAACCGGGGTTTTGTGAAAATCTCCCTCGGCAAACTGGATGATGGTCTGAATGATTTGTCTAAGGCCCTGGAATTTGACCCGCGCTCTGAACGGGCTTTGATAAATAGGGCTGATGTTTTTTCAAGACTCGGGAAAAACAATGAAGCTCTCAAGGATTATGAATCCTTGCTAAAACTTTCAAAGCCCGATGCTGGAATACTGGTGGCAAAAGCCGAAATTCTGCTAAGGCTTGGAAGAACAGAAGAGGCCATTAGGGATCTTGGTCAGGCCCTTTCGCTCAAGCCTGACGCGATCCATATTGTTGCACTCAGGGGTCAGGCCTATAAGCTGGCAAAACAGTGCGAAAAGGCCATACAGGATTTCAACAGGGTCTTGCAGACTGATCCACAGGATGCGTCCACAATGCTGGATAGAGGAAGCTGTCTGCTGGCTCTGAAACAACTCAAGCCCGGCATTTCCGACATCGAGAAAGCCCTCAAGGCAGACCCCAAACTTGCCTCCGCTGGGACGCTCTATGATCTTGCCGTGGCAAACCTGACAATTCGAAACTTCCAGGTCGCCGCAGATCTGTTCTCGAAGGTGATTTCCTTGACACCCACAAATGGGTTGGCCTACGCCAACAGGGGTGTCGCTTACAAGGATCAGGGGCGACTCGAGGAGGCTGTCAGCGATTTCAGGCATGCTCTAACTTTATTGGAAAAACAGACCAGCAAAGATTACACTTCCAAACTGCTAGCAGAGACTGAAGCCACAATACGGGCACGAAAACCAAAAACACCCTCTCAACTGATGTTGGGTGAAAACCTTTACCCTGAATCCGGTATTCCTTCCGAAAATTCACTCTGGTGACCAAAAGCCCTGATTTCGTCCCCAAAAAAGTCCCAACAAAAGTCTTGACTCGAATGATCGGTTGAAGTAAACTCCGCGCTCCATTAGAACGCGGCGATTCGGGCGCGAAGGGTATTTTTTCTAACGACATACACTAAAGTCCGAAGGCAAAACCGCCTTAAGAAGAGCAATTAATGGAGTGATTACTAGAGTATGTCGGATCAGATCGGAAGAGCGGTCGTG
>CALDNG010000201.1 GCA_937915285.1 uncultured Desulfomonile sp.
GCTGCCGATACAAGTCCAAATCGACGTTGCCCGCTTTTTGTGATGGCTCCGCTTTCGATGTCATCAACCCGGCCTTTTTTCCGAAGCTCCCTTATGAGCGTGTTTCTTTCTTCCGGGTCCGCCCATATGTTCAACTCTGCAGCGGTTTTGCCGACAACCTCATGCGGCTCGTAGCCCAGAGTGTCAGTAAAACCTTTGTTGACCCTCACTATCACGCTGTCGCTAAGCCTTGATATCGCAATGGCGTCAGGGTTTAGCATGAATGCCTTGTCAAAATTCTCTTCACTCTCACGAAGAGCTTTAACTGCCGTAACGTGATCGGAGACATCCCGCATAGAGCCCTGAAATCCCTTTATGCTCCTTAAACTGTCAAAAACAGGCCCAAAGGCTACTTCAGTCCATACTATAGCGCCATCCTTTCCTGTCAGCTCGACATCGGACACCACCTCGGACGATCTTTCAGAGAACTCTTGACGCTTGATAAAATCCCTGTGGTTTTTGGAGATAAGTTCCTTGCCCGCTTGTGTCATGAAATGGGCCAGCGTATGGCCGACAATTTCCTGCGCCTCATAGCCGAGCAATTTCTTGATGGAAGGGGTAATGTAGGTTACTGTCAAATCCGGGTCCGTCTCAAAAATAACCTCCTTCATGCGCTCCATTATTATTCGAAACGGCTCTTTTCCCTCAGAAAGAACTTCCCAATGCCGCATTAGTTGAGGCTCGTTTTCAATCTTTCCTGTTCCTGTCATCGGCGTTTCCCTTTAAATGCTTTTCTTCAGCAGGTGATGTGAATCTCCCCGGATCACGACGGCGCTTCTGGGTGTCTGGACATGAAAAAAGTTCGTTGCCTAAAAATAATCGCATGGCGATACCCAAAGGATTGATGTAAAATTAGGACATGTGATTACGTGAATGTCATGACCGTGCCGGGTCCGGATTGTTTTTGTCTTCACTTCTATCCTGAAACAGGCGGAAACATTTTAAACTGAACTTATAATACTGCCCCACCTGTTGAATTCCAAATTAAAACTTGCCCGGGCCACTAGTGCGTGAACAGCAGGATGTCCTTCATTTTGCTTCGTATTCAGACCACGGATGTGGAGAAACTGAGATGTTTGTAAAACTTTCCAGAGTTGTCATGATTATCGGCGTATTCATTGCGCTAACGGGTCCATCCAACTCACTTCATGCTCAAAGGAACGACACTATGGAGACAATTTTCTTCAATGGCAGGTTTGTCACAATGGACAGCGCAGGTTCAAAAGCCGACGCTGTTGCTGTCAAAAATGGCAAGTTTGAAGCAGTTGGAGTTACAGAAGAAATAATGAAACTTGCGACCCCTTCTACCAAATTGATCGATCTCGAAGGAAAAACAGCGCTCCCAGGGTTGATCGATGCTCACTGCCATCCGATGGAAACCATCTATCTCAAGGAAGATTGGGTGGACTGCCGCTTTCCAGATACCAAATCGGTTAAGCAGGCTCTTGGGAACATTAGCGCTTGGGTGAAGAATACACCTGAGGGCAAATGGATTTTTGTGGCATGCGTCTCAGCAAGTCAAAACAAATTTGAGGATAAGCGTTTGCCCAACAAGGCGGAGTTGGATTCAGTAGCGCCCAACAATCCGCTGTTACTGGCTAACGGCGCCCATCAGGCCATTGCGAATTCAAAAGCCCTTGAAGCGCTGGGAGTAAAAAAGGGAATGGCCAAGCTTCCTCGTGGAGGTTCAGTGGGGCTGGACAGTGAAGGAATCCCCACTGGAGCCCTGGGGGATGTTCAGGGAGACGTGCCGGATAAACCCTCTCCAGATGAATTGAAACGCTATTACTCCGGTGGCATAGAAAAATTCTGGAATCAGAACGGGTTCACATCATTAATGGCCATAACTCCTGCCGTTGCGCTACCGGTATTAAAGGCTTTGGCCAAGTCCGGGCGTGTTCCTTCAATCAGGTACTGTGTTTCTGCATGGACTTCCGCCAACGGTCAGGATATGCCCGAGGATCTGAGCATATTCAAAATGCCTTCGGAGGCAGATCCAGATTATTACAAATTTGTAGCAATCAAGGACTGGGTGGATGGCGAAAACGATGCCCGTACAGGTTACATGTGCGAGCCATATATCGGTCATTTTGACACCGATCCTCCAGGCGGCCATGGCTCTCTTGTTACCGACCAGCAAGGCGTCAACCGTTTTGCCAGGATAGCAGATGAAGCAGGGGTAATATGCATGCTCCACTGCTCAGGAGACAAAGCCACGGACATCGGTCTGACAGCCTACGAGCAGATGATCCGTTCGAGGAAATCGTCTGGCCTGTTCCGAATAGAGCATTATGGAATGTTCCAACTAACGGAGAATCAGCTTCAGCGGGCAAGGAATTTAAAGTCCAAAGGTCTTCATATATCAACCCAACCGATGTGGCTGCTCGAACTTGTTAAGGCAGACTATGAAAACATGGGAGCCAAAAGGGCCCACACGGGATTTCAGTTTCGAAAGATGATAGACGCTGGTTTGGAGCCGGCAGCAAGCACGGACATGACAGGCATCTATCTCGGGAATATCAACCCTTTTGTGGCTATATATGCAACGGTTTCCCGCCAATCCGACAAGGGCCTGTTTGTTCCCGGTCAGGCCATATCGGTGGAAGAGGCTGTCAAAATGTGGACAGTGTGGGCTGCAAAATCGATGGGAGAAGAAAAAACGAGAGGGTCGATTGAAAAAGGAAAATTTGCTGATATCACGGTTCTGTCTGAGGACATATTCACTGCGCCACTGGAAAGAATCAAGGATATCAGGCCGGTAAAGACCATCGTGGGTGGGACAATAGTTTACGAAGCGAACTAATGTCGCGCCAGGCTCAGTCCCTGGCTTTCAAACAAGTCAATTGTGTTGTGGCGCCAGGGGCATCGACAATGGCCGGTATCCCTCCATGGTCGACTTAATGAATTCCGCTAATGGGTCCACTGATCATTAGAGCATCCCCGAGTGTGAGGGGTCGCTTTAAATCAACCCTTATGGGAAGGCTCCTGGAGTGTTTTCAGGGTCTCAAAATTGTCTGTTCGGGATTCCAGGAGGAAGCTCATAAAATCTGTAGGCTTGCGCGACCACTGACTATCCTAGAGTGAGCCGGTTTCTGCCTGCCTGCTTGCTGGCGTACATAAGCGTGTCTGCTCTCCTCATCAGGCTTTCGAGGGTATCATCATACCTGCTTAGACTTGCGCCGACTGATATGGTCACGCTGAGTTTTTTGTTGTTGTGAATGATGTAGGAGCTTTCCACAAGCATTCTTAAGCGATTTCCCATGACCTCGAGATTATCTCTGTTGACATCAGAAAGAACACCTACGAACTCTTCTCCTCCCCATCTGCCGAACACATCGGAGGCTCTGGTGGAAGCTGATAGAGTCTTTCCAACAAACTTGAGAACCTGGTCCCCAACCTCATGACCGTAAGTGTCATTAAATTTCTTGAAATGGTCCACATCCATGAAAAGGAACCCAAACGTTAGATTGTATAGTTTTGTTTCTTCAAGCTTCCGTCCAAGTTCCCGGTCAAGGTAATTCCTGTTTGGGAGTTCAGTAAGATTATCAAGCATGGCCATCTTTTCAAGTTCCCTTATTTTTGACTCCGGGATTCTATGATGGCCGCTCTCAACAAATAACTCAACACCGCCAATCAGGTTGCCTGCGCCGTCAGTCACCGGGTTAACCTTTACAGCGACCTGAACCCTGTGTCCGTCCTTATGGTGAAGAAATACTTTTGATTCACGAGGCTTGCCATCCTCCATGGTGTAAGCCAGGGGACATTTCCCAAGACACAGACTATTGCCTTTCTCATCAACGTGGGTGAGGATGTTGTCTGAGCAGGTTCTTCCCAATACCTCAGCAGCGCTGAAGCCGGATATTAGCTCGGCTGACTTGTTCCAGTAAGTTATCGTCCTGTTCCTGTCTACCGCATACAGGCCTTCATGGAGGTTGTCGAGGATCTCCGAGAATGACTTCTTGCTGATTTCCATCCGGCATTCCTTTGATAAAACCACGAAAGTTCATTACTTGGAGAAGTTCACGACAACAATGGTTATGTCATCATCAGGTGGAGCATTATCGCCGAATTCCAGTACTGATCGCACAATATCATCGGCAGTCTGCTCAGCGCTACCTGAAACCTGCCTTCTGATTACGGTTTTGAGGCGATCTTCTCCAAACAGTTCTCCGGCGCCACTGGAGTATTCTGTTACTCCATCAGTATAGAAAATTAGCTTGTCCCCTTTGTTCAAGGTCTTGAATTCCTCTTCAAAAGGAATCAAGCCACCCATTCCGACAATGGAACCACCCTGTTCCAGGTTTTCCATGCTACCGTCAGATCTAAGGATAATGGGGGGCGGATGGCCGGCGTTGCAGGAAACAAGATTCAATTCATGGTGGTTCAGGACCACATAACTCATCGTAAAATACTTATCGAACCTCTCGATCGGATAGTTTGCGTCAAGGGCCTCAAGGACCTTTCCCGGCGACGCCAGTTCGGTCTCGCATCCAGGTTGGATATCATCCCCACGATTGCAGAAATAACCGGTAGTGGGTGACAACATCTGGGAAACCGAAACCGTTACCATGGCTGCAGGGACTCCATGTCCGCTGACATCAAGCACATAAATGATTACATGCTGGTCATCGAGTTCGAATATGTTGAAAATGTCGCCACCGACCTGCTCACTTGGGATGAATCTGTAAGCGAAAGAACAGTTACTTATCCGCGGGAATGATGCGGGAAGAAGGCTTCTCTGTATTTCAGCGGCAGACTTGAGATCCTCGTCAAGTCTCTCCTGTTTTTCAAGCAGCCATAGACGCTGGGTCTCAAGCTCGGTCATGTCATCCACAACGATGAGTATCATCTCTTCCTTGTGGTATGTCAGATACATGGCTGAAAAAAGGAAGTGCTTGTTGCGTTTCTCAGAGCCTATATAAAAGTGCCTGTCAAGCTTAACCTTGGAACAGGGCGCCTTGTCCAGAAAAGACTCAATTATGGCGTTTCGAAGCACACAGTTTGAACAATTACTGGTCTGACCGCATATCTGGTTTTCATCTACGGCAAATGCGCAACCAATGGCGTTTCCGCAGTACTGGTTGACCAATTCGGTCTCAGTCTTCGAAAAAAGCTTCTGGAAACCTTGGTTGAACTGTTGTATGCGGACATTTTTATCGACAAGAAAAACAGCCGAAGGAATGCTGTCCATCAACAAATTGAGGAATTCGTTGGATTCCTTGAGGCTGGATAGCTCTAAAGACATCCCTGAAATCTCCATGAACTCATTGAAAAGATTATAACCCTATCCAACAGACATCGAAAAGCAAAATTTGCCATGAGCAGCATCACAGGTTGCAGATGGACTAAGGAAGCCTATATTTATTTTGTAGTTCAAAAA
>CALDNG010000202.1 GCA_937915285.1 uncultured Desulfomonile sp.
TTCAACAACGGGCGGTTCTTCCTGAATGCAGAGGCCCAGACTGATCAACAGAAAATTACTTGGCTCACCAACAACAATGCCGCTTCCACATATTTAGGAGCTAGTTATGCTACAGTCAATGGTGTATGGGAAGACCGTGTAGCGGGCCCGACGTATATGGAACATTGGGGCGGCGCCATTGAAGCCGGAGTGCTGGCCGGCCCTTCGAAGGTTGCGCTTTTGGCTGCGTGGATGACAGGAAACGACACAAGAGTTGACGCCAATGGTAACAGAACCCTCATCACTGTCGGCGTGCAAGGGGACACATGGTCTAACGTAAGCGTATTTAGGCCTTACAGCTATCTAATGGCGTACAGCTACGGCATGGGTAATACAAAACCGGTCACCGACAATAGGGACGGATTTGTATCTGACGCCTCGGTGTATGCAGCTAGGCTGGATTATGCGGTGGCAGCGAACTTGAACCTATACGGCAGCTTTATGTGGGCAGAGAGATTTTCCAAAAGCGGGTATACATGGGGCTTTGTTTATCCTGGGCAAGTCAGCAATACTGTTGCATACGCCAATATCAACAGGGGTAATTCCAGCCAGACTGGAAGAAATGCCGCCCCCAGTATTCCCGATACTGCTCTAGGCTGGGAAATTGATGCGGGAGCGGACTGGAAGCTTTTGGAAAACCTAAATCTCCGAACCACTGTGGCCTATTGGCAGCCTGGAAAATGGTTTAGTTACGCTTATCAGGATAAATCAGTTCCTGGATGGGGCGCATTTGCAAACGGAAACATAGGTAACAACTGGTTGACCCGTCCGGATAAAACAATTGACCCAATCTGGGGCTTGGACATCAAACTGGAAGGCACATTCTAAGTAGCCTCATCTAACTTAACATAGCTCAGTAAAAGCGGCGGTCCGAAAGGGCTGCCGCTTTTTTTGGTGGGAGATGGGGAAGAGGACTTAAGGGACTTTTGGTATCCAATCAAATGGCATCTTCTAAAGAAGAGGGCATTAGCTCACTGCAACGTTTGTGCGCCAAAACCGTTAGGAATTTAAGAAGAATGGCTAATGTGTTCCAACTGCCTTTAGCCGGAGCCCTTAGAAGACGGTTTTGAAGCCAGGCTGCAGATATCCTTCAGTCCCGATATCCCCTGAAATGACTCCTATACTTCTTGCAGAGCTAGTGACAGTGGTTAGTCAGTATTGATTTTATTCCTGGAAAGGACTTCAGACAGTCCGCAAAAGTCTTAAAGCTAGTCTAGAAGTCGTAGGAATTGCACCTAGAGGGAGGCTTGCAACCGGACATATGAGCGGCTTCTTGGGCGTCGAATTACGCCACTAGGCCGGAATGGGATACACATCGTGGAACGGCAGGCGCGGCCAGCCCTACAAGAGTCGGAAGGTACACGAGTTTGAGTTAACAATAGGGCGTTGAGGGAGTGGACCCGCCACAGTGTTACAGTCGTTGATAGGCGAATCCACACACAGTTAGGAGGGGAATATCAGGAGGCGTGGCGAACAGGGTCCTCATGTCGGTAGAGACCGCGTCTGCGTAGCACCTCATTGAAATCGGGCTTTTGACCGGTCATGCGGGCGGCCTGAGCCCATCTTTTGCACTCGGGGCACAGGTGATACTCAAAGGCTTCCTCTGAGGCGCCAGTGAGTTTCTCGACATGCCGCACCATCACCTTGGTGATGTACTGGATGCCACATCCGTCACAAGTCTCGAGTTTGATCCTGTTGATGATGGTCCCGCTCATCATGAGTATGCGTTCACCATCCCGGTCTTCAAGCTGCAGCGCTCCTGTGGGGCAGATGTTCACGCATGATCCGCATCCGATGCACTTGGGCAGGCCGTGGACATAATCCTTCAAAATCAGGGAGTTTTCACCAGCGTGATAGAAGCGGATGGCTGAAACACCGAGGCGGTCCCGGCAAACCTCGACGCATTTGCCGCAACGCTCACAGATGTCACAACGCATGCAGCGTTTTGCTTCCTGCTTGGCTGCTATCTCATCCAGACCAAGTTCCACCTGATCAAATGTCCTCATACGCCTGTCAAGGTCGATTATCGGGATTTCCTGTCGCTGTATGAAGCTCTTCTGATGGTAGTCCAGAACAATCGGAGCGACCATGGCCCTTGGCCTCGGTGGGAGCCTCTCCGGGAGCTTCACGCCTCTAAGGTACGAATGTATAGCGAAAGCGGCCCTCTTGCCACCGCCGATTGCTTCCACAACCGTGGCAGGGCCCGTCACCGCGTCTCCACCGGCAAAAACATCGTGGATGTTGGTCTGCTGATTGTGATTCCTGACCTTGATGGTTTCCTTGCGGGTAAGCTCAAGAGTCTCAAGCCCCAGACCGGGATAATGCCGGACGTCTGGTTTTTGACCAATAGCCGCAATGATTGCGCCTACAGGCATCTTGTATTCTGATCCCGGCACAGGCTCCGGTCGGCGGCGACCACTATCGTCGGGCTCTCCCAATGTGGCCATTACGCATTCAAGGAAGTCTATCTTTCCATAGCTACCCAGAATCCTGGATGGAATGGTCAACTGATGGACATGGATGCCCTCTTCGGCCATCTGAATGATTTCCTCGAAGTGGGCGGGCATTTCCGAACGTGTTCGGCGGTAAACAATACTCACCGATGTGGATCCCAGCCGCACGCAGGTCCTGGCAGCGTCGATTGCGGCATTACCGCCACCGACGATGGCGACACTGTTGGCCGGTTTAATCTTCTGGCCGAAGGAAACGTCCTTGAGGAAATTCAGGGCGCTAATGACCTGGGGATAAGAGTCCTCACCGTCGATGCCAAGCTTGAGGCCGTCCCATGCGCCGATGCCGAGGAAGAACGCCTTGAAGCCGTCCTTGCGGAGGTCATCAAGGGAGACTTCCTTGCCAACAGGCGTGTTGCATTTAATCTCAACGCCCATGTCCCTGATGGCCTGGACTTCCCTGCGTACGAAATCCCTTGGCAGACGGAATTCCGGAATTCCGGTGATCATCAGTCCACCGGGCTCGGGGAAAGCCTCAAAAACCGTTACCTTGTATCCTTCCCATGCGAGGAAGTAAGCCGCGGTCAAACCGGCCGGTCCGGCGCCTATGACAGCGACCTTTTCCGAAAAATCATTCCTGGGTTGAGGGATGTTATATCCGTGCCCCTTCTGGTTGACCATTTTTGCGGCCAGGCCCTTGAGATCTTTGATGCAGATGGCCTTGTCCAGATAGCGCCTCTGGCACCAGTGCTCGCAAGGGTTTGGGCAAATCAGTCCGCAGACCCACGGGAAGGGGTTATCCTGGCGTATGACGTCGATTGCTTCTTCATATCGGCCCTGCCCGATAAGGGCAATGTATGAGGGTATATCAATTCCTGCGGGACAATTGAGCTGACAGGGAGCTGATGTCTCTCTCTTGAGCCCATCCTCGGCATAAACAATGTGATCCTTGTCCGCCCCCGCTCCTGGTGGAAACAGCAAATTCTCTATCATTTCGTGCTCCTATAAACCATTCAAACGCCGGTCGAGGCTTGGGGCGAGTCTCGACTAAACGGATTTGACGCAACGGGTCGCCCCGGCCAACAGCTAGAGCGACCACTATCCCGGAACCTATTACGTATTCGGGCTGTCCTTGGCAATTATTTTCGCGAATTTCTCCCGCCTCATGCTGGAGGATTCCGCAGGCGATACCCACTTCAGGGCGGCAGTGGTGCAACCGGTCACACATGCAGGCTGAAGCCCTTCGTCAATCCTGTCCTTGCAGTAATCGCATTTGAAGACCCGCCCGTTTTCCTTGTTCCATTGCGGAGCGCCCCAAGGACAGGCGGTGATACAGGCCTTGCAACCTATGCACGCGGCAGGATCTACGAAAACAACACCATCTTCAGCCCGTTTCTGCATTGCGCCCGTTGGGCAGGCGGAAACGCACCATGGATGCTCACAATGGAAGCACGGCATGAATATGAACTGCACCCGTGGAACATCACCCTGCATGTATGGACCTACCGGGATGATCTTACAGAAACTGGGACCCACCGGAACATCGTTCTTGGTCTTGCAGTGGACTTCACATGCCCTGCATCCAATGCATCTCAACTGATCCTGATATATATAATAATCACTCATCGAAAATACTCCTAAGTCATAAAAAACTCTCTCAAAAGGTGTACAACAATCGGGCTGTCCTCTAGCGTCTATTTTGCCTTGGCTACCCTTACAAAACAGTCCGTTATGGGGCAGTTTCCACCAACCGCTACGGTCAGCAGACCTGTCATCAATGTGTTGTCACGCATCCCCTTCTTGTACGCCCTTGTCTGCAGCGGTATCTCCCTTCCGAAACCGTGAAGGGTGTAAACGGCCTGCGGGTGGATCAGGTCAGTGGTCCTGGCCCGGCATGTCTGGACTATGCCGTTGACCGAAACCTCAACCTGGTCCCTGTCAAGGATGCCCAGCTTTTTGGCCTCAGCCGTGTTAATCCACAGGCAGTTCTGTCCCTGGAGTTCGTTAAGCAGCGGGTTATTGAGCGAAGTTCCCTGTGTATGGACGGCTACCTTACCGGTGACAAGCCTGAAATGGCCTTCGGGCGGAGAGGCTGGCGGCGTGTAAGGCGGGAAGGACTGCATGCCGTTGTTTTCAAGCATGCTGGTCACAAATTCCAGCTTCTTGGAAGGTGTTTTGAATTTCAGGCCCTCCTTGCGATCCCACATGATCTGATCCTTGGCAAGCGATACGACGCCCTTTGCGTCGAAATCGGACATGTGGATTTCCATATCCTTGAGCTGCCATTCAATCAGTTCCTCAACGGTTTCAAAGGGGAAATACTGTCCGATGCCAAGCCTGTCGGCAAGCTGCTTGAATATCCAATACTTTGGTTTGGAGTCGTATTTCGGCTCTACGGCCTTGCGACGCATCCATAGCGCGGGTTTAGGCCCGGACTTCACTATTACAGCGTCCGTTCTTTCGAGGTAGGTGCATTCAGGAAGGACCACATCCGATATCCAGCCAGTATGACTGTAATTGACATCTATTGTGACCAGCAGGTCGAGTTTCTTCAATGCTTCGGCGTAGGCCACCGGATCCGGGAATGAAGACAGCGGATCGAAACGATAGTTAATGAATGCCTTAACGGGGTATGGATCTTCTGTGACGATAGCGTGAGGAAGCATCTGGGCCAGACCGTAGTCGCCGGATAGGTGCTTGTATTTCCAGCCGCAGCCGTCGAAACGCTTCTTTTCGACTTTAGGCGGGCCGTCAACGAGCTTCTTTAGCGGCTTATAACCGGCGTCCACCTCATTTTTGTTGAAGAGCAGACCACCTTTGGCCTCATAAGCCCCCAAGAGTCCATATAGCATGTATATTGCGCGGCGGAGGTAATAGTCATCGGCAGTCCATGCTGTCATCCAACCCTGATTGATGATGACAGCCGGTTTGGCCTTGGCTAGATCTCGTGCTATCTGGAAGATGTCCTTGGCGCTGGCGCCGATTTCCTGGGCCGCCCATTCAGGAGTATAAGGTGTAATGAACCTGGAGAGTTCGTCAAAACCGATGACCCACTTGTTCACGAATTCAGAGTCGTAAAGTTTCTCGGAAATGATGACATTGATGAGAGCCAGAACCAGGGCGTAGTCACCACCGGGTTTTATCAGAAGGAACTTGTCGGCCTTGGCCGCAGTGTAATTCCAGCGCACATCGACATGTGTGAATTTCATACCGCGTTCCAGCGCGTCTATGAAATCCTTGGCCTCTTTGGATCCGATGGACTCAAGGATGTTTCTTCCGAAAAGAATAGCGTATTCACAATTCTTCCAGTCATAGGAAACCGTATTTCTTCGATGGCCTGCGATTCCGTTATGAGCGTTGTGAACACTGTTGGAGCATGCGCCATGGTGGTTGAAGTAATTCGGAGATCCCAGCGCCTTGATAAAGGCCTTCTCTATGTCGGTGAAGGCTCCACCGCGGTCGCCCAGGACGATGCTCTCAGGGCCATATTTCTCTATGACTTTCTTGAGGTTTTCAGCCACGTAATCCAGGGCCTCTTCCCATGAGGCTCGGCGCCAGCGACCTGAGCCGCGTTCACCCTCGCGAATCATCGGATACTGAAGACGTTCGGTGTCGTTTTCAAAGACCTTGCCCGCTGCGCCCCTTGGACACAGATACCGACCGCCAAAGATATGCGGGTTCCCCCAAATGTGTTTGACAGCGCCGTTCTCCACCTCAACCTCGATCGGACAGCGGACCGTGCACATGTTACAAACACTGTAAACAACATGCTTAGAACTTTCGGACATTTCGTATCCCTCTCATTGCTTCGATTATCTATGAGTCTTAATAACGATTAGTTGTAAAAAGTAGAATTAAGGAATTTGGTCAAAACTTCTAAAAAATCACCTGATCTAAATCACAGTCAACCGTGTTGTTCTTTTTTGGCCTCTGAAATGTAGTCAGCAGGTGTCTTCATTTCCTTGGCGCTTCTCTCGTATGTATCAAGAACCGATTTTATGCTCCTGAAATAAGGGAGCCTGTATTTGTATTTCTTGAATATATAACAAACCGGAACATAAAGGATGATAAAAAAGAACAGATAGCCGACGGAATAATCATCGAAAGGCGTCTGAAATTCGATTTCCTGAAATCGTGGCTGCATCCATGCTGCTGACATCAGGGCCGGCCACAGAAATGCCGCTGATAGAGCGATTTGCAGGAAGAATGACTTTCCGAACGCGTCATTGGCTAACTTGTTTGCCGCATCGTACGATTGTTTGTCCCCCGACGCAATCGCCTTCATGGAAAGATTCTGATAGTGGACCACTTCGCTAGATGTCTGGTCTATTTTCTTCCTGGCCGCCAGAAAAGCCAGGGAGATGCAGAATTCACCGATCAGAACCGCAAAAAAGGCCAACACCGTGGTCCCAATAATGAAATCAAGGAAAGCATGCCCCGTCAATCTGTAGAACCAGATGAGAAATGGATCAATAAAGGTGAAGACGGGGTTCATTTCCATGATGAATCCGTAAAAAGCCGGGAGCCTCTAAAAAGCTCCCAGCTTCACATGATGAACTGTTGATCGAAAAAACCTGATTACATACCCGGAAGAACCGAATAGCCCAGGAAACCCTTGGTGGTGTAACCAATACCGACATAAAGGGCCAGGACCACGAAAAGGCGCTTGAGCCATACTTCAGGTATATGCTTGGATGTGATCGGACCCAGGATGGATCCGATAAAGATTCCGATGAGTTCCGTTCCGATCAGTATGAAGTCAACCTGGGTCTGCTTCACGAACATGAATGTGAAGATGGAGGTGATCATGCTGACGAGAACCGCAAGAGCGGACGTTCCGGCCACGATGAACATGGGGAGTTTAGCGACGGAAGTCAAAAACGGGACATAAAGGAAACCGCCACCAACACCGATAAAGGCGGAGATGGCTGCGATGACGAATCCACCGAGAATGGGCCAAAGCGGATTAAATGAAAATTCCACACCATAGAATGTGAAGGTTATTTTGCCGACGCCCCACTGCTTTACCTGAACACCGTGATTAGAGGTGTCGCCGGCGTCTCCACCCTTTTTGGCGATGTGCGCATCCTCAAAAGCCTTTGTGGCTGCTTTTGCGGCCTTCCTGCTGGCCTGGCCAGACGGTGTGGTTTCATAGAAGAGCACGCCCGCGACGGCAAAAACCACCAGACCGAAATACCCGATGTACATGCTGAGGTTGATTTTGCCCGCTGTTAGGACCGGGACAAGATAGGCGCCCAGGATTCCACCTATTGCCAGGCACAGACCCAAGGGCATAACGAGCCGGCCCATCCTGAAATAGGTTACAGACGATATCAGGGCCGACAAACCCACAAGATACTGGTTGCAGACTCGAATCGAGTCAGTTAGCAATTTGTTAAGCGTTGGGTTGGTGTCCCTGAACGTCTTGCCGTAATCAGCAAGTCCGAAAACAGTAATATGACCGACACCAGCCATAATTCCACCAAACGCGCCGACTGAAGAGAATATCCAGCCAACCCAGCAGCCCCACAATATACCCCAAAGCCAAAATACCCTGGGAGCGCCGGGAATTCCCATAAAACCGGGTTCCGCCTTAGGATTGATCTGTCCCTTGCCAGTGCCCTGCGGCGTTTTGGCTATCGCGTCTTCCAGTGGGCCTGCATCTGCAGGCAAAGAAAACGCCAACATGGCGCCAACCGCCACAATCAAGGCAATACCAAGGAACAACCAGCTTCTTCGCTTCATTTAAACCTCCTGAAGATTAAGTGCCGACAATTAACAAAAGAGGTTGGGATACCCCTTTCGAGCCGAGTCCTAAATTCAATTTTTTTATATGCGTGGATAAATCCGTCGTGAAGCTTTCAACGGACTGTGACACTCATCCGTCGCAGTAAATGTCGGTCGCGGACTTGCATGGATAAAGCGCAACCGAACCAATGGGTAACGATTCTCTAACTTAGCACGTTGTTTTAGGAATAATCAAGTCAATAACATAACAATAACCATATATCTGTATAAAAAATTTTGAAATCATCCTCTCAATATAAGGTCATACGATTCCGAGACCGGCAGATACGGCATCTGGGGGGTGATTCGCACTGCGTGTCCGTAAAGGCCTGTATACAGTAAAGGTATTTTGCCGGAATACACGAACGATCCGTTTGCCTGCGCATGTTTGAAATTCTTAAGGACCGTCACATGCCTTACCTTGAATTCCTCATAGTTATCAATTGGTCCGTGGAGAATTTCCACTTTAAGTTCATCCGGGTTATGTCCTGCCGTCTCGACAGTGACCGAGATTTCCAGTTCCTTGTCCTTGATCGCAGTCTCCTGGTCAGCTATCGATACGTCTACAATTTTTAGATTGGACCAATCCCTGGTGATCTGTTTCTTCCAGGCGACCATTTCCTTGAGGAGCCTGAAATCATTTTTTGTGAGAACTTCGGAAGTTGTGGCGCACGGCACGTACGAGTGTTCGATATAATCTGAAACCATTCGGTGGGAATTGAATTCCGGACAAATGGTAGTGATTGATCTCTTCATCATGCTGATCCAATCACGCGGGATGTCATCTACCCCGCGTTCATAGAACAGTGGAACTACACTTTGTTCCAGCAGGTCGTAAAGATCCCGGCTCTCGATCTGGTCCTGGTATTCGGTATTTTCATATTCTTCCCCGGAGCCTATGGCCCATCCGTTATCACCCAGGTAACCCTCATCCCACCAACCATCCAGAATACTCAGACTCAGGGCCCCATTGGCCGCCGCCTTCATGCCTGACGTGCCGCAAGCCTCAAGAGGCCGCCGAGGGTTGTTCAACCAGACATCCGCTCCTTGAACCAGGTAGCGCGCTATATTGATGTCGTAGTCTTCTATGAAAACGACACGTCCGCGGAAAGGTTCCTTCTTGATTATCTGGATAATCGACCGGATTAGTTGTTTTCCTGCGTCATCTGCCGGGTGCGCCTTTCCCGAGAAGATGAGCTGCACGGGCTTTCCGGGCCTGGTCAGAATGCTGGCGAGCCTGTCAGGATCGCGGAACAGTAAGGTGGCGCGTTTGTATGTGGCGAACCTCCTGGCAAAACAAATGGTCAAAGCTTCCGGATTCAGTACGTTCTCGGCTGCGTCTATCTCATGGGCCGAGGCGTTCCTTCCCTTGAGTTGCCGGATGAGTCTTCTCCTGGCGAAATACATCAGGCGGCTTCTACATCTCTCACGGGTTCGCCACAACTCAGTATCCGGGATGGTTTGAGCGCGCTGCCAGACCTTCTCATTGTCAGGATCTTCAGTCCATCCAGGCCCCAGATAACGGTCGTACAGCTTTAACAGATCCCTGGAGACATACGACGGTATGTGGACTCCGTTGGTGACATGGCCAATGGGAACGTCCTCCCTGTCCAGGTGTGGCCAGACCTGTCTCCACATGTCACGGGCAACGCGTCCATGGAGCCTGCTGACTCCATTGGCCCTGGATGAAAGCCGTAAACCCAGCACCGGCATCCAGAAGCCTTCCGAGCTGTCGTTGAGAATCCGCCTTCCAAGCTCGAGAAATTTGTGGAATCGACCCCCGATTCTCTCAACCTCTTTTCTGAAATACTTCTCCATCAATCCTGCGTCAAACACGTCATTACCGGCCGGAACAGGGGTATGAACCGTGAGGATGCTCTGACTTTTGACCATCATGCTGGCTTCATCAAACGTGAGGTGTTTTTCCTCCACAAAATAGCGGACCCTCTCTAGCAATGTGAAGGCTGCGTGCCCCTCGTTCAGATGAAAAACCGAAGGCTCTATTCCGAGGGCCTGGAGGGCGCGGCTTCCACCTACACCAAGAAGGATCTCCTGTTTGATCCTCATCTCGCTGTCACCGCCGTACAGTCGGGAAGTGACGGATCTCATGCCTGGGGAATTCTCGGGAATGTCGGCGTCAAGAAGGTAAAGTGGCACACGTCCTACATCGATTTTCAGTATCCTGAAATATATTGGTTCACCGGCCAGGTCGACCGAGAGTATGATGGTCGAGCCATTGGCGTCAGTCTGCTTTTCGAGCGGCAGAGTATCGAATTCCGTCCTTGGATAGACCTCCTGCTGCCACCCGTCCGCAGTGAGTTTTTGATGGAAATAACCTTCCTGGTACATGAGTCCGACTCCGACCAGAGGCACATTCAGATCACTGGCTGATTTCAGATGATCCCCGGCAAGGAGTCCCAGGCCGCCCGAATACACGGGAAGGCATTCCGTAACACCGAATTCCAGGGAATAATAAGCGATGGTAAAATCCAGGGGGCGCTCGAGACGGTATGCGTAGCGCTTGGCGCTGGTCATGTAATTCCTGAATTTCTCGTGTAGCTTATGGGTATGCGCCCGGTACCCTTCATCGGCCTTTATCTGACTGAGCCTCGCGCTGGAAAGCCGGATGAGGGTCTTGAGCGGATTATGGTTGGATTCCCTCCAGAGTTTTTCGTCAAGGTGATCGAAAAGTTCCACCACATCCATGTTCCATGAGAACCACAGATTGCCGGCTATTTCTTTGAGATTTTCCAGGTCGCCTGTCATGGGAGGCACAACGATGTATTTTCTTAAAGTCATAATAATTTCCCAAAATATTATTTGTATAGGTTTCAGCGCGCTGAACACCGCCGCTGAACACGTAGCAAAACGTCAGCTTCCGGCTGCAAGGGCCATTTTAGACGTCTGTTGAATATATACCGACAAACGATATTAGGCAAAGACATCAACATGCATGCATGAAAAACTTGCCAAAAGTAGCGTACCTAATTAAAATCAGATTCGTCAAGACCCCTGTGCGGCGGCATTAGTCAAAACCTGGTCCGAAGGATTGACTTGTAGCTTACCTGTGTGTGAGCAGGAGGTTCGCTGAGTGGAGTGAGTGGTATCCGTGAGCGCTATCGAGCTGCGGTGGAAACTGAAGATTGACACAACCACCCTTCAAAAGCTTGATCAAAAACCAGTTCATGTTGTAAAAACCAGTTCAGTTCAGGGATTTGGCCCTGACCTGTTCCCCTCGAGAAAAGGACTATCCAATGGCCGGTTCTGAGATCCTACAAGACAAGCTTATTCTGGCGGTAGATGACGAAGAGGACGTTCTGGATATAATAGAAGAGGAACTCTCTGAGTCCGCAAACGTAACCCTTCACAGGGCCACAACGTTTGAGAAAGCGCAGCAGTATCTCGTATCCTACACGTATGATCTTGTCATACTGGATATTATGGGGGTTCGAGGGTTTGATCTTCTCCAGATCGCAAACAATGCCGGATTCCCGACAGTAATGCTCACTGCGCATGCATTCACACCTGAAGCCCTGAAGAAGTCGATCGAATTAGGAGCTCGCGCTTATCTGCCAAAAGAAAAACTAGGCTCACTAGTACCTTTCCTGGAAGACGTCCTGAAGTTGAACTACAATTCAGCGTGGAAGAAAGCCCTCGACAGCGTGGGTTCCCTGTTCAACAAGAAGTTTGGCTCCGACTGGAGAAAGACTCAGGAGGATTTCTGGGAGGAATTCGAAAAGAAGATGTCAATTGATGAGGCTGCCATAATCAAGTGACGTCAGGGAATTAAATTCCGGCAAGTCCCGGTCTTTTTCCAAAGACGCAATACTTGGGATTAACTGCCGGAAAATTTTTTAGTGCAACAATCTGTTCGCATGGTTCGACCGGCTTGGGCGCGTCTGCTCCCAAGCGTATTTTTTTGCGCCCATATTCCGAGGAGTTTCCAGATATGACAGACGTAGTAATAGTATCGGCATGCCGTACGGCAATAGGAACATTTGGTGGAACACTTAAGGACATGCACGCGTCCAGTATAATGTCGGTCCCGATGAAGGCCGCAATTGAGCGTGCGGGTATTTCCGCCGACATAGTGGATGATGTCCGTTTCGGCTGCTGCCTGAATCCGACAGATGCGATGAATGTGACGAGGATCGGCGCTCTTATTGCTGGCATTCCTGATACCGTGCCCGCAGTGACGATAAACCGCGTGTGCATATCCGGAATGGAGGCGGTGCTTTCCGGGGCGGCGATGATCAAGGCCGGTGATGCGGAAGTAATACTGGCCGGTGGTGTTGAACACATGTCCGGGGTTCCCTACACGATAGAAAAGGCCAGGTGGGGCCTCAGGATGGGGAATGATACCATCACGGACGCCATGACCACAGGACTTCACTGCGGTTCACATATTCTGCCTTACCCGTCCGACGGGCCAGTAGAATTCTTCAGAGGCAAACCCTACATCATGGGACATACTGCGGAGTTCGTGGCCCTGAAATGCGGAATAACCCGTCAGGAACAGGATGAAATCGCTCTCAGGAGCCATAACAACGTGGAAAGGGCAACCAAGGACGGTTCTTTTGCTGAAGAGATCGTCCCCATAAGCGTTCCACAGCGCAAGGGCGATCCTAAAATTTTTGACAAGGATGAGCATTTCAGGCCGGGCTTGACGATGGAGGCCCTGACCAAGCTGTCTCCCGCTTTCATTCCCAAGACCGGAACGGTTACAGCCGGCAACGCATCAGGCATTAATGACGGTTCTGCAGCGCTCGTGCTGATGAGCATGGAGAAAGCCAAATCCCTGGGACTCAAACCGCTGGCGAAAATCAAGTCATCGGGTATGGGGGCATGTGACCCGAGCATCATGGGGCTTAGCCCCGTTCCCGCAGTTCACAATCTACTCAAGAGGTCCGGACTTGCGCTCAACGATTTCGAACTCATTGAAGTCAACGAAGCATTCGCAGCCCAGTACCTTGGATGTGAAAAAGAGTTGGGGCTCAATCGTGAAGTAACGAATGTTAACGGATCGGGGATAGGACTGGGCCATCCGGTAGGTTGCACAGGCGCCAGGCTGATCGTGTCCCTGATACATGCCCTGCGCAAAAGAAACAAGACACTGGGTATGGCTACACTTTGCGGTGGTGGCGGAGTCTCCATGGCCTGCGCCATTGAAATACTGTAAGGTCAAAGACAGTTGACGATATTATGATTACTCACCGGTAGGAATCAATTGTGTGGTAGATGAACCTGACCACCAGGATGATGACCATCAGCACCGCAATGATTCCTACTGACTGGTGAATTCGACGGCCTAAATCTCTCCATTTGTCTGCGGCGCTGGTCAGGCCTTCCGAGCTTCGGTCCTTAATTACGAATTCTCCAACCACATAATAGATGACGAAAAAGAATACTATGAGTGTCAGATATTTCATGTTTCCATTTCACGGGGAAACTGCCCGTAAAAGTTTTTTGTCCAGGATCTGAGTGTTATTATGTCTAAAAATGGATCCGAAGTCGACAAAAAGGCTTTTGAGATACATTCAAACCGCCATGTGGCGGTTTTCCAAACAGATTGCAAATGTTGCGACTTGTGATAAATTCCATTTTCACTCTCCACTATAATCATCAAGTTTCCGGTAAACCAGGATTCAGAACATGATCATACGATTTTCCAAAATGCATGGAACCAAGAACGACTTTGTGGTGTTTCACGATCTTGACCAGAAAATTGACCTATCACCAGAACAGGTCAGTAGGCTGTGCGACCGCCGCGAAGGCGTTGGGGCTGACGGCGTGATAGTAGTCCGGCCTTCAGAAGTCGCTGATTTTTTTATGGATTACATAAATTCGGACGGAACCATAGCCGAGATGTGCGGTAACGGGATAAGGTGTCTGGCCAAGTATGTTTATGATAATTCCCTGACCGGCAAAAAAACTCTGACGGTAGAAACGCGGGCAGGTATCAAGACCCTGGATCTGATCGTGGACAAGACCAACAGGGTTGAGAAGGTCAAGGTGGACATGGGGGCGCCCATCTTCGATCCCAGAAAAATACCCGTCAACATCACCGATCGAAATGCCCCGATACTCGATTATCCTGTCGAGGTGTCCCATCATAAGTTCTATTGCAACCTGGTTTCCATGGGGAACCCGCATTGCATCATTTTCGCAGAGGACAACCTCGACTACCTGGCAAGAACTTATGGTCCCATGCTGGAAACACATCCGGTATTCCCGGCAAAAACCAATGTCGAATTCTGCAAAGTCCTCGGACCAAACCGTCTTCTGATGAGGGTATGGGAGAGAGGAAGCGGCGAAACATTCTCCTGTGGCACAGGAGCATGCGCAACAGCAGTAGCCTCAGTCCTCAAGGGATTCACAAAGGGAGAAACGACAGTCGAACTCCTCGGCGGACCTCTATCAATATATTGGAAAGGCCATAATAATTCTGTTATTATGACTGGTAAATCGGAAACGGTTTATATAGGAGATATAAGCATATAATTTTATGAGCATAAGGTATTGACAATGTATCAGTGCTGGAATATTAGTCAATTAAGGATCGGAGACTCCGATGGCTTTGCTGGTGTGACCACGCTGGTTGGCCAGGGGATGGGTCCTGTTGTTGATGGAGATATTCCAGGAGTAGAAAAGTAATGAATCTGCGCAATGATCAGTCCGGGTTCGCATTGCTTGAAATGGTATCGGCAATAATAATAATTGCAATATTGTCAGTAATTTATTTTTTGATGACAGATTCGTATCGTGAACGGCGCATGAGCGAACAGGCTGCCAAGGCATTGATGCTTGCAGCGCGGGCGCAAGAGGAGTATTTTGCCCGGGAGCACAGATATTTTGACGCAGAGGTATCGAGCAAGTCCAAGGATTCCCATTTGAATTTTCCTGGCGGAACCAGGACAAATGTGGTGGTGCCGATGGGTGTAACGCTTAATCTTAGGACCAGGGGGCCAGAGCGGGCGGCTTTTTCCGGGGAAGCATCCTATGGCGGGAGCAAGATTGTGCATAAGTATGAATCTGAGACCGGTCGAATAGCTACGTACCAACGTGGCCAAGGCGAGAGGGATGAATAAACGGCTTATTGAGGGTTTCAGGCGGCACGAGATTTTTGTTGTGGCGGCGCTTATCAGCGTGGTGTTTATTGGCGCGATGGCCGTAGTGGCCTGGATGTTGAGGAGTTCTACCGTATCCAAACCTTACGACGAGCTAGCGGAATCTGACCTTAAACGGGTTTACGCCACGGGGTATTTGAGATTCAAGGAGGAGGACGGCACGCCTTACCTGAAGGTCGAGCTACATAATGGAACATTGTGGTGGATCAGGAATGTGGAATTCTTTTTTAATGGAAAGACGAGGAAGCTGACCGACTCCAATGCGTTCAGACCCCTTCATTCAGGGGCTGTAAGGCTGGAACTCGAAAGGGGGTCTATTTCGAGGGACAGAATAGAATATGATCTGAAGATACTTAAAGCGTCGGGATTTCCGCCTGCCGGCGATCACACCCAGCCAATCCCTGGAAAAATAGCTGACAAATCTGTTTCTAACTCTTCAAAAAACTGATAGATAACAAATACGAATTATTTTTGAGGCTCTTTAACGGGCCATTTTGTATTTCAGACAAGAACCGAGCTTAAACTTTTTTAAATGTGTCTACGGGAGGGACTCATGAGTCATCATTCAGGTATTTCCAGCGCTGATTTTGAAAAAGCCCTTGCAGTGGGCAGACCCCCAAACATAGTCAAACTGTTTCCCAATTCAAAGGCTCTGATAGTAAGCGGTAAGGTCATAGACAGGGCGATGATAGCCAAGGGCAAGTGCATGACAATAGCTGCGAGCGCCCGTAACTCATTCGGGGCCAGGGGCGCATTGAAGGCCGCCCAGAAGGCTAACGCAGCTATAATTATTGAAATAGCCAAATCAGAGGGAGGCGCGGACGCGTACTGCTCTGTAAGTTTCTGGAACCTGGCCCTACAGGTGGACGCCATGTGTAATGAGATGGGAATCACAATACCGGTGGCAATTCACGCTGATCATTATGGCATCAAGAAAGAAAAGGATATTGAGGCTGCAAAAATAGAAATTCCGAGTCTTTTCGAACATGGGATGACCTCCATAGCCATTGACGCCTCCCATCTGCCGGATGCGGATAACCTTTTGGCGAACATAGAGCTTTCCGGTTATGTTCCATCCTGGTCTGGATATGAGACTGAAGTCGGCGAGATAAAGGGCAAGGCCGGATTATCGACCGTAGCGGAAGCCGAGTTCCTTATTCAGGGGCTCAACGCCAACGGCATTTTCCCGGACTGGATTGCGCTTAACAACGGAACCACCCACGGATTGGAAGCCTCTGATGCAGGTATACAGGTTGAGCTGACATCACAGATACACAGCGCTCTTGAGAAATACAAGATATCTGGGGCGCAGCACGGCACATCGGGAAATAATTTCGACCGTTTGCGCCAGATTGCCGAAAAGACTCATACCACCAAGGCCAATGTCGCTACAGCGCTGCAGATGGTCTCGTGGGGTCTGAAAGTCAATGAATACGGCAATGCGATTCAGGACCCTGACGGCAATTTTATCAAAATGTCGGACGCCGGTCCTTCAGACGCCATGTGGGAGAAGATGGTGGCCTATGCCAAGGATAAGGGATGGAAGGGCGGAGACTACAAGAAGCTCAACCTTCCGTTTGAAAACAAGCTCCTTGGATTGACGGCGGCCGAACGCGATCGCATGACCAAGGGTGTCGAGGACTTTGTCTACAATCTTCTGACAAACGTTTTTAATTGCTCTGACACGGCTCCTCTGGCAGTTGAGGCCATACTTAAGGCGGGTTCCTACGACATGGGTCCCAAAGCCCAGAGACTGGAGGATCCCAAGGAATGGACTGTTGAAAAAATCAGGGAAAAAGCTCTGAAGATAGACTCGGATAAAGGACCTGCAGGTAATTACGACGACTGATGAGGATTTGCCGAAGCTTGATTAATTCAGGCTTCGGCGCTACTCCACGAATACCCTGTTTCGATTCAGGCTGGTCCTCAGTCATTGAATAAGCCACATAAGACCAATTTACACCCACACGTTGCAGGAATACCTTTCCTACCGGAGTGAGTTCCGTATTCGACTGAGACCTTCCGTCTCCCAACGATTGGTTTGGGAGGCTGTAACCGAATGATCACCGGTTACTGGATTTCTCCACCTCCATGGCCTTTTCCTGAATAATCTGAGCCTGTTCCTTTCTGTAATCAAGGAGCTTGCTCTTCAGGGAATCATCGTTCAACGCCAGTATTTCGATTGCCAGAAGGGCTGCATTCTTGGCGCCTGCCGATCCCAACCCCACAGTGGCGACAGGAACTCCACCGGGCATTTGCACGGTTGAAAGTAGCGAATCCAATCCCTTTAACGCTGAGGAATCCATCGGAACGCCTATTACGGGCTTGATCGTGTGTGCGGCGATGAAACCTGCCAGGTGGGCAGCCATTCCGGCGCCCGCTATGAAGATTTTCCAGTTTTCCGCTTCCGCCCTTTTTGTGAGGCCGATTACTCTTTCCGGGGTCCGGTGAGCCGAGGCAACTGTCATGAAATAATTCACGCCGAATTTAACCAGAATATCGGCTGCCTTCTGCATTTCGGGAAGGTCCGATTCGCTTCCCATGACTATAGCTACTTGAATATCACCCATTCGTTTTCTTTCTCCCATTATCCCGACAGTATGGATCATTTTGGAACAGAGGCCAGATAGGCCGTTATTGCTCGGTCATAGCCGCTGGTAAGCTCAAATACCTTGCAGGCGAGCCTGAAATTGGTTTTTTCCGATACAACCCCGCCGGATTGCTTCATCTCTTCGATAACCAGCGCATAGTCCATCGGGTCTGTTATCACTGTCACAAAGGGGTAATTCTTTGCGGCTGCTCTTAGAAGGGTCGGGCCGCCGATGTCGATGTTTTCGATGGCGTCTTCCAGGGAACAATCGGGTTTTGCGACAGTTTTTTCAAAGGCATAGAGGTTGACGACTACCATGTCGATAGGAAGAATACCGTGATTGGACATTGATTTGAGGTGTTCATCCTTTGATCTCTGGGCGAGAATGCCGCCATGAATTTTTGGGTGAAGGGTTTTTACCCGGCCATCAAGCATTTCGGGGAAGCCTGTAAAATCTGAAACTTCCGTAATGTTGATTCCTGACTGGGAAATTGCTTTGGCAGTTCCCCCTGTGGACAGTATTTGAACGCCGAACTCCGATAAAGCCCCTGCAAATTTTTCAATCCCCGATTTGTCCGTCACACTGATTAAAGCCCTTTCAATCCTGGACATGGCGCCTCCTCATTCTTGAACATGAATAAAAAACATTTCGTTCACTTGTTTTCCGTGGGTTTCTGATTTTCCCGTTTTTTGGCGATTTCTTCCTTGGCCGGTTTACCGTATACCCCTTCCGGGTCTGCCGAGATAACATACTCAAGCATTTTCAATCCATGATCGGTATTTCCCGAATTCAAAAGGATTAGGCCCATTTTGAAGTGAGCGCCCACATGGTCGGGATCGATTTCCATAACCCGTTTGTATGCGTCGGCAGCCCTGTTCTGTTCGCCCAGGCCCTCGTAAACTATCCCAATCCTGAAATTGGCCTCCTTGAAGGATTTGTCGACCGCCAGCGCCTTCTTGTAATACTCAAGCGCCTTTGCGAGTTCATTTTTCTCCTCGAAAGCAAAGGCAAGATTGTAAAGCGCATTAATGTTATCCTGTTTCAGAAGCAGTGATTTCTCGTAATTCTGAATGGATTTGTCGATATCCTTCCTGGCGAAATAGGCTACTCCAAGGTTATAGGCGGCTTTCTCGGGTGTGGAATACGATGGGTCTTTGAGGCATTCCTCAAACAGGTTTATGGCTTCGTCGTAGGATCCTTTGGCAAGGTAAGCGGTGCCGAGGTTGTTTTTTGCTTCGCTGAGTTTTGGATCTATCTCCAGGGCTTTTTTATACTGCTCAACGGCCTGGTCATAGAGCTTCTGCTTTTGATAGGCCAACCCAAGGGCGTGCTCTACATCAGCGTTTTTTGAGGCAAGGAGTTGAGCGGCCATCAATTCACGAATGGCCTGCGGTGTCTTGTCCTCGTTGAGAAAATTGATCCCCATCTGGTAATGCATCTCGACGGTTTGCTGGACCTTCCCCGGTGAACTGGACTTTTGGGGGACACATCCCAGAATCACGATGATCGGAAAGAATGCTAGTAATTTCAAACAGGTCATGAGATTCCCAATTTCATTCCCTTGCCAGTACTTAGGACAAAAACGCCCTTCTGACTAGATTTCCCAATTCTTCCCCATGCAGGGCTGAACTGTCTAAAACGATCAGGTCGGCCTGCTCTGAATCCCCAATTTCGTGAAAACGCTTTTTTTGGTCGTGGAAAAGCTCCCACCTTCCATCTGAAGGCTCATTAGTGATAAGCGACCTCTTTTCGAGTCTTTCCCTTATAACTTGTTCAGGAGCCGTCAAACGGACCAGTAGAAAATTTGATCCCGTCCGTGATGCTATTTCCCTTGCAGCATGACGGTGGTGGTAACTAGAGAACGATGCGTCAAGTATCACGGATGTTCCCTGGTTCAAATGCTCGGACGCCATGTCAAACATCCTGTTGTAAGTGTCTTCGGTTATGGAGGGGGAGTATATCCCACCACCATAATCGTCATATTTTCTTTGTGAGGTCTCAAGACCCAACATCTGTTTCCTGACAACGTCCGAACGGATGACCAGCGAATCAATTCTCCGCGTTATCTTTTCAGCAAGAAAACTTTTACCTGTTCCCATCAATCCGCACATGACCATCAGGAAAGGTCTTTGTTCATTTCTGAGGTAATGAGCGGAAAGTTTGAAATAATTCTGGGCCGAAATTCCGGCTTTTTGCCTTTGTTCCATGGACATCTCAGCTTCATTAAGCGAGAAACTGTTGACCTTGCCCCGCACAAAAGCCCTGTAAGATTTATAAAAGCGATATAGAGCGGAAATGAACTCATCAGTCAAGCTATCGTTATAATATTGATGAAGCCTGGCTGAAAGCCTCGGGAACCCCAGGTAGTCTATGTCCATAAGCAGAAACGCAAGGTCGGAAACCACATCCGAAAACCTGAAACGGTCATTGAATTCTATGCAGTCAACCAGCATTACTTTCTCAAGAAACACAATGTGCTCGGAATGCAGATCCCCGTGCAGATCTCTTATACAACCGTTTTTGACCCTTGTTCTCAAATCGGGAAGATATTTGCCCAGAAATTCGAATGATCCGGAAGATATCTCCTTTAGCAAATCCTTTTGGATAGAAACCCCGACATATTTTTGAACCTGTTCAAAATTCTCGCTCAGGTTCTGGTGAATTACTTCAGGGGCCCCGAACAGCGAAATATGCTCCGATTGAGTCGCAGAGTCGTGAAAATCTTTCAGTTGTCTGGCGAGTTCCAGCATGTGATGATCTTCGACTAGGTCCTTAAGAAGCATGTTTTTGAGGACTTTGTCTTCCGGGATTTTTTTCATGAGGACGGCGACTTCTACGACATCACCGGAGCCGGCAAGATTGATCCCGGAACTGTCTTGGTGAATCATTACCACATCAAGATATATCCCCTGGGAGAACCTTGAATTGAGATCCACTTCCTGCCGGCAGAAAAAACGTCTTTTTTCAAGGGTTGTATAATCCAGGAATCCCATGTTGAGGGGCTTCTTGATTTTGTAAACAAACTCTCCAGCGAGGAAGACCACAGAAATATGAGTCTGAATGACATCGACCCTGTCAACAGGATGAGGGTAAACCGAAGGAACCGACAGCGCATCAATTAATCTCTGGGTATGGCTACTCACTGATGGCTCCCTTGTTCCCGGAGGCCAACTGGCCGCAGGCCGCGAGAATATCCCTTCCCCGTGATTTCCTGATGATTGCTACAACAGACTTGGACATCAGTATGTCCTGAAATCTGGCCACACGCTGCGGACTAGGAGTCCTGAATTCCTCTGACAGTTCATCGTTGAAGGGTATGAGATTTATCTTTACCCTTAGAGGATTAAGCAATCTTACCAACTGCCTGGCGTCTGAGTCTGAATCATTGAACCGATCTATCATGACGTATTCAATGGTAATGCGGTCCCTTCTTGGGAGAGGGTAAGACTGAAGCGCCCGAATCAGTTTTGACAGTGGGTATGATTTGTTGACCGGCATGATGTAGTCTCTTTGTTCATCAGTGAC
>CALDNG010000203.1 GCA_937915285.1 uncultured Desulfomonile sp.
GTCAGATTCATGGCCCCTTTATTCCAGAAAACCGTATAACTCCCAGGAGTCAACAATGAACAGCCGACTAGGATCAATCACGGCATTACTATTTACAATAGTCCTGTGTTTCACTGGAGGTTGCTCTGAACCTCCCAGGACAACCGTCCCTCCGCCGGCTGTGACTGTAGCGCTGCCTGAAGAAAGGGAAGTTGTTGATTATCTTGAATACACCGGAAACACGTCGGCAGTTGAAACCGTCGAAATCAGGGCTAGAGTCCAGGGTTTTCTTACAAAAATGAATTATGAGCCTATGGCCAGAGTCAAAGCCGGCGATTTACTTTTCGTTATCGACCCAAGACAGTATGAAGCGGCTGTAAAAGAGGCTCAGGGCCAGGTGGAGGCTAAGGAAGCCTCTTATCAGATCGCAAAAATTGATGAGGAAATAGCCAAATCCCTGGAAAAGAAAGAGGCTGTAAGCTGGCTTAAATGGCAGCAGGCGGTGGCCCGTTCCGGACAGGCCAAGGGAGAACTTGACGTGGCGCAGTCTCAACTCGAGAATGCCAAACTAAACCTGGAATTCACTCAAGTCACAACTCCGATCAATGGAAGGGTGAGCCGTAACCTTGTTGATGTGGGAAACCTGGTGGGGGCTGTCGAAAAAACCCAACTGACAACAGTAGTCAACGACGAAAATATTTACTGTTATTTCAATTTGAACGAGCGGGACCTTTTGTTACTTAAGCGAATTCACCAGGACGAAGCTACTCCCAGGTTGAAGGACAAAAAAATTCCCATAACACTTGCTTTGGCCGATGAAAAAGATTTTCCTCACAAAGGTATTTTTGATTTCGCTGATGTGAAACTGAATCCGGAGACGGGCACCGTCCAATCAAGAGCTGTTTTTGAAAACCCTGACGGCTTCCTGTTGGCAGGCATGTTTGCCAGACTCAGAATACCTTACCAGAAACGCAAGGTGATCCTTGTGCCCAACTCTGCCATCCAGTTCGACCAAGCCGGAAAGTATGTGCTTGTACTCAACGACAAGAATGAGGTTCAACCTCCCAGGCGTATTGTTGCAGGACGTGATGAAAACGGAATGACAATTGTTGAGGAAGGGCTGACCACTTCCGACAGGGTAATTTCAACCGGGACTCTTAGAGCCAGACCCGGCATAACTGTGAGAGTTCTGCCATCCGCTAATGAAACACAGGCCCCTCCCACGAAACCAGTCCAGGAAAAGAAGTGACGGTGACCAAGCATGTTTGCACGATTTTTCGTTAATCGCCCCATATTTGCCTCCGTCCTTTCCATTCTGATCATGGTAGCCGGGGGCGTGGCCATAATGGCCCTTCCAATAGCGCAATTTCCCGAAATAACCCCGCCAATGGTTCAGGTCACTGCCTCTTATCCTGGCGCCAGTCCGCAGGTTGTAGCCGACACAGTTGCTGCTCCAATTGAACAACAGGTCAATGGTGTTGAGAGAATGCTCTACATGCAGAGCACCAGCGCCCGAGATGGATCATACACGCTCAAGATTACTTTTGAACTCGGGACCAACATCGACATGGCTACTGTGCTTGTTCAAAACCGGGTTAGCTGGGCAATGTCCAAACTACCTGTGGAAGTGCAGCGCCAGGGAGTGATCACAAAAAAAAGTTCTACTTCTTTCGTAACGGTCCTATCGCTCTATTCACCCAAGGGAACCTATGGAGACCTACAACTTACCAATTATGTAACGACGGTAATCAAAGACCAGATCAGCCGGCTTTCAGGGGTTGGGGATGTAAATGTATTTCCGGCCAAGGACTACGGTATGCGCATCTGGCTGGATCCAAACAGGATGCAGCACAACAACCTGACGACCAATGAGGTTATAGACGCGTTAAAAAACCAGAATGTCCAGGTCGCAGCCGGTCGTCTCGGACAGGAACCGGCGCCGCCGGGCCAGAGTTTTGATTTCAACATAAGCACATTGGGACGTCTGGTCGATCCCCAGCAATTTGCAGACATAATAGTTAAAACGGGGCAGGGCGGGAGTATACTCCGCATCAGGGACGTCGGCAGAGTTGAATTGGGAGCTAAAAGTTACGACACAAAGTCTTATTTTCAGGGGCTTCCATCAGCCACTATCATAGTTTACCAGTCCCCAGGATCTAATGCCCTAGATGTAGCCGATTCGGTCCAAAAGCTCATGGCTGACCTTAAAAAGGATTTCCCGCCAGACGTCGACTACAAGATTATCTACGATACATCTGATTTTGTCAGGGCTTCAATACATGAAGTCATAATGACCCTGATAATAGCTTTCATTCTCGTTTTCATAGTTGTTTTCGTATTCCTTCAGGACTGGCGAGCAACACTGGTTCCTGCAACCACCATCCCTGTAACCATTATCGGAACCTTTGCTATCCTCTATCTCCTCGGTTTTTCAATCAACATGCTTACCCTGTTTGGATTGATACTGGCCATTGGAATCGTGGTGGATGACGCCATAGTTGTTGTTGAGAACGTCGATAGAAACATGGTTGAACATCACCTTAATTCTAAGGACGCCTCTATAAGGGCCATGGATGAAATAACAGGAGCTATAATTGGAATAACCCTTGTGCTGATGGCGGTGTTCGTGCCGGCCTCTTTCATGGGGGGGATATCAGGACAACTTTATCGACAGTTCTCGCTGACTATAGCTTTCACCACATTGTTGAGCGCCATAAACGCCATGACGTTGAAACCGGTTCAATGCTCACTGTGGTTGAGGCCTCAACACGGCCCAAAGAATGGTTTCTTCAGAGGGTTTGATTCAATATTCAACAGGATTGCTGCTGCATACACCAGGATCATTGAGCTTCTCGTCAGAAGAATCCCCCTGATGCTTGTCATCTGGCTAGTCGCAATAGGTCTGACATATTACGCGTTCTCAAAAGTTCCCACAGGCTTTCTACCTGCCGAGGATGACGGTTTGATAATGATAAACTTTCAACTACCTGATGGCGCCTCCCTGCAAAGGACAGACGAGGTAGCGAAAAAAGTCTCCGCAATTCTTGCCAGCGCCAAAGGGATAAAAGACTTTTCCATCACCTCTGGCAACTCAATAATTGATGGCATGGGGCCCAACCTGGGACTCGGTTTCGCATCTCTACTACCGTGGGATGAACGACTGAAACATGGACTGAGCAAAGACGCTATCATGGCGGATTTGGCCAAGAAGTTCTCTCAAATTACTGAAGGTATTGTCTTTCCGTTTTCCAGGCCACCTATTTCAGGTCTGGGAGTGAGCGGAGGATTCGAGCTTTGGCTGGAGGACAGGGGTGGAATCGGAACCATGGCCCTGGCCCAGATCGCACAGGAAATGGCTTCAGCGGCAAACACAGATCCTAACCTCAGGCAGGTCAACATGACCTTTCGTCCGGCCACTCCGGTCATTTATGCGGATATAGACAGAGTAAAGGCAATGTCGCTCAAAGTTCCGGTCCAATCCGTATTTGACACTCTCCAGTCTTTTCTCGGATCGACTTATATCAATGACTTTAATGAGTTTGGCAGAACCTGGCAGGTCATGGCCCAAGCTGACGCAGGATTCAGGTCCAAGCTGGAAGATATACAGAGATTACAGGTCAGGAACCTGTCCGGTGAAATGGTCCCGTTGGGTACGCTTATTAAAGCGGAATATACTGTTGCCCCGATACGAATAGACCGATACAACATGTTTCCGGCAATAAGACTTATTGGCGACTCTGCTCCGGGGGTCAGCTCGGGGCAGGCTCTGAAGTCCATGGAAAACCTGGCGGCCCAAATCCTACCTCAAGGTGTAAGTTATGAATGGAGTGGCATGGCTTATCAGGAAAAGAAAGTCAGCGGCCAGATATTCATAGTCTTTGGATTGGCAGTGCTCATAGTAGTGCTCATCCTTGCCGCTCAATATGAGAGTTGGACGGATCCGATTGCCGTTGTCACGGTGGTTCCGTTGGCAGTCCTCGGGGCTGTCGTCGGCCTGACCTTAAGAGGGATGGACAATAACCTCTACACCCAGGTGGGATTGGTTCTACTGGTTGGACTCTCCTCAAAGAATGCCATCCTTGTAGTCGAGTTCGCCAGGGAACAGCAGGCCCTTGGAAAGCCATTGCTGGAAGCAGCAGTGATGGGCGCAAAACTGCGGTTCCGGGCAATTCTGATGACCTCTCTGGCTTTCATTGTAGGGGTGTTTCCGCTGGTCATTGCCACTGGGGCCGGCGCAGCAAGCAGACAGGCAGTTGGAACCGCTGTCTGTTTCGGTATGCTCGGGGTAACAATGTTGGGAGTGTTCTTTACTCCAGCCCTATACGTGGCCCTTCAACCACTAAAGATATATTTTGACAAGAAAAAAGCAAAAAGAGAGGCGGCATCTGCAATATCCCAGGTTTAATGACATTTTTTCTGTAACCAATCGTGACCAAATTAGCGCCTGAATTGAGGTTTCCCGATGTCGCAACTCAGAGTCCCTGAACCGCATGGGAAGACCAGATCTCCAATGGAATGGATTATTCTGGTCTTGATAGCAATTGTAGGGATTTCCATTTCTTTTCTGCTCTACCGGATACATAGCGCCTTCATGATCACTGTTATGGTAATGACCGGGATTTTACTTGCGTACATATCGTTCCTGCAGAGACACAAGGCTGTTTCGCTAGCCAATACTAGTACCCTTCTAAGGGCTAAACGTGACCTGGAAACCCAGATGAGGGGAAGGGAGGCCGCCCTCGATGCCCTTGGTAAAACTTTGGAAATTCTAGAGACAGTATGCTCGGCAAATCCAGTACCGATAGCTTTCCTGAAAAATAATTTGATCCTCTGGAGTAATGACTCATTCGAGAGAATCACCGGACACCCTAAGGAACAGATACATGGACTGGATTTAAGAGGTCTCTACGGGACGGACAGTGAGTTTCAAAGAATTGTTGATATCGCTTACCCAGAAATAGATTCACTTGGTCGGGCTAACATAGAAACCAGATTCTCAAGAAAGGATGGGGCCTCGGTTGATGTTTTGTTGTGTCTGGCCGCCGTTGACAGACGAGATCTGTCAGAAGGCATTGCTATTGCCGCAGTTGAAATTACTGAACGCAAAAAAGCCGAGAAGGAGTTTCTAGAGAATGCGGAACGAATGCGCAAAGTCGAGAAGGAGCGGACGGAAATACTTCAGCGTTTGGAACTGGCATTAAGAGGAGCCGACCTGGGAGTTTGGGACTGGTATGTTCAGACGGGGGAACTGTTTCAAGATGAGATCTGGCATGCCCAGCTTGGTTACACGACGGATGATCTAAACAGGACGATATCTTCTTGGGAGGACCGTATTCATCCGGATGACAAACCTGGAGTGTTAAAAGCGCTCAACGAATGTCTTGACGGAGCTTCAGATTATTACTCGGTTGAACACCGGCTCCTTACAAAGTCGGGAAACTGGAAATGGATTTTAACCAGAGGGAAGGTCCTGGAACGTGATGAACAAGGTCGACCTGTAAGAATGCTGGGAACCCACCTGGACATAGACATCGCCAAAAAGGCTGGAGATGCTCTGAAGAAAAGTGAACGAATGTTTCGCGTGCTTACTGAGACGATTGATGACGTCTTCTGGATAAGCGCCCCAACCATTCAAAAAATATTATACGCAAGCCCAGCGTACGAGAAGCTGTGGGCTAGGCCATTGGTGGACCTGTATAAAAATCCGGCTCTGTTAATGGAATCGGCGCACCCTGACGATATGGTTCGTCTAAAAGGCTATCAGGAGAACTTTTACGCACAGGGAAAAGGTTATTCCGTCGAGTATCGTATCCTGAGGCCCGATGGATCTATCAGATGGATATTCGAACGCGCCTATCCCATACCTGATGAAATGGGTAATCTGGAATTCATGTGCGGGGTGTGCACGGACATCACCGACAGGAAAAATGCCGAGGAAGAATACAAAAAGTTCAAGACCATTTCAGACAGGTCAAACTCTGGTAACGCCATCTCTGACCTTAACGGAAAGATACTTTACCTTAACGACTCTTTCGCCAGAATGCATGGATACTCGCCGTCTGAGTGCCTGGGAAAACATCTGTCGATGTTCCACACTGAACAGCAGATGCCTTCAATAATTGAGTCGATGGAAACACTCGTCAGGACGGGTAGTTTTGAAACTCTTGAATTGTGGCATAAGCGTCGGAATGAAACGGTTTTTCCAACCCTCATGAACGGCGCCCTGATCTCGGATGACAGAGGAGCCCCACTTTTACTTTCCACCAGCGTGATAGAGATTACTGAACAGAAGAAAGCGGAACAGGACCTGCTAGACAGGGAAGAGCTTTTCAAAAAACTTTTTTACATTGCTCCGGATTCAATGGCCATAAGCAGGGTAGAGGATGGAATATACGTTGATGTCAACCAGAAGTTCACCGAACTGACCGGATACTCAGCAGAGGAGATTTTGGGTCGGACTTCCATAGACATAGGACTATGGTTGAATCCTCAGGATTTCAAACACTTGTACGATAATATCAGTCGAACCGGTAAATTGGAAAATTTTGAGGCCCAGTTCAGGGTCAAGGATGGCCGAATAAAGACCGGGCTTCTGTCAGCAGCGATTATGGAGCTTAACAAAGTCCCGCATGTGCTTGGAGTGGTCAGGGATATTGATGATCTCAAAAAAGCCCAGGCCGAACATGCCAGGCTGGCCACTGCAGTTGATCAGGCGGCCGAGAGGGTTATTGTCACGGATTCAGATGGAACTATCGTGTATGTAAATCCGGCATTTGAAAGGCTCACCGGTTACAGTCGCGACGAAGTGATCGGCCGCCCTCCATCCATGATTAGTAGTGGCCATCACGACAAATCCTTTTATCAGGAAATGTGGAATACCATATCGAATGGAAATGTATGGAAAGGGCGCCTAATCAACCGGCACAAGGACGGTAGTTTACTTCATGAGCAATCTACAATAACTCCCGTCAAGGATTCTTTGGGAGAAATAATAAATTATGTTCAAATCGCCACGGACATCACAGCGGAAGAGAACCTAAGGGATCAGCTATCCCAATCACAGAAGATGGAGGCCATAGGAACTCTAGCCAGCGGAATAGCTCATGATTTCAACAATATGATACAAGCCATACTTGGCTATACCGAACTGGTCATGGACGACTTGCCGGCGGGAAGCCGAGCTTACTCAAATCTGCAGAAAGTTTTGGGGGCCACCCAACGATCGGGCGATCTGGGCAAGCAGATATTGACATTCAGTCGCCGTTCAAAAGCCGAGGTTGCAACAATCGATATAGGTCCACTGGTTAAAGAAGGTCTAAAATTCCTTCGGGCCGCTATACCGGCTAACATAGACATCAGGCAGAAAATCGGGACAGACCTGGGTAAAATCCTGGCAGACCCTACCCAGATTCACCAAGTAGTCATGAATTTGTGCGTGAACGCATCACATGCCATGAGGGGTGATAAAGGAACTATTCTGATAGAACTGGAACAAGTCTTTCTTGGGGCTGACTTCGCAGGCTACCATCCGCCTCTTAAGTCCGGGAAACACATTTGCTTAAAAGTTTCGGACACGGGTGTTGGAATCCCAGCTGGAGTCTTGGACAAGATTTTTGACCCTTACTTCACGACCAAGGAACCGGGTGAAGGCACCGGTTTAGGACTGTCAGTGGTTCACGGCATAGTTACCAACTTCAAGGGCTGCATAGTCGTTGAGAGTGAGCCGGGACATGGAACAACATTCTCTGTATACTTTCCTGTTG
>CALDNG010000204.1 GCA_937915285.1 uncultured Desulfomonile sp.
AGCAACAAAGGGAAGAAGCGGGTATACCGGATGAGTTGATACGGCTGTCCGTGGGGATAGAAGACATTGAAGATATTGTAGATGACATGGAGAATGCGTTTGCCAGCTTATAGAAAACATTTTGTGGGGCTCACGTCAGTATCACATACAGCGCCCGGCCGGCATTTTATCCTAAAAACCAGTGGTTCGTTGCAAGAGTATCAGTCTCGGAAGTTCAAGACTTTATGATAAGAAAAAAGGTTCAGAAGCGTCCCTCACATGTCAGACGCAGGGAAGCGTCTTCTCAGGACAGCAGAAAGCATCTCGTTGAACAAGAGCCAAACTGGAGTCCCAAGCTCAACAGACATGCCCAAAAGCTTTTGGAGGAGATTGGGTCCCCCATCGCTTCACCCTTCAGACCTGACGCGTTCCAGGTCCATGCAGTTGAACTGGTAAAGAAATTTGATGTCCTGGTCAGCGCCCCGACCGGCTCAGGCAAGACGTGGATAGCGCTTGAAGCTACGAAACAAATGCTCAAGCTTGAACAGTCCGTGTGGTACGCTACACCACTCAAGGCGCTATCTAACTCCAAATACGATGAATTTGGAAAAGTTTTTGGAACTGAAAAAGTAGGGATATTAACCGGGGACAGGAAGGAAAACGCCGATGCCCCTGTTGTCGTTGGCACGACTGAAATTCTCAGGAATCAGCTATATGACTCGATGCAGTCTGGCGAGGATCTCAAAGTCGGTCTCGTTATCCTGGATGAGGCGCATTACCTAGGAGACATCGACAGAGGGGTTGTCTGGGAAGAAGTTCTCATCTATTTGCCTGGCAGGGTCCGGTTGCTATTGCTTTCCGCCACTCTTTCAAACGCTACCGAGATAGCTAGGTGGCTAGAGCACATTAGAGGAACATCATGCAAGATAGTGGAGTCCATTGAACGCCCCGTGCCTCTTAAGGAGCTTTTTCTCTCGCCCCAGGGAGAATTGACACCATTCCTGGCGGGAAAGAGATTATTTCCTGCCGTTGGGGAAATAGCCAAACTCCAGAAAGGCAAGAGACGCTTCACACAACAGATTGACCTGGACGTCAACAAAATCATGAGGTGCCTACGCGATTTTGACCTGCTACCGGCAATTTTTTTCTTCAAATCCCGGTCTGACTGTGACTCTTCTGTCCTCAAACTTCTTCCTTCCCCTCGCAGAGACGACGCTGAAGACATGAACAGGCTGATAGAGACTTTTGTCGAAAAGTACCCGGATCTTCGGAACCAGCGTCAAATTAGGCGTGTGTTGTCATGCAGGGTTGGGGCCCATCATGCAGGGCATTTACCTGCATGGAGATTGCTCGTTGAAAACATGATGATCAGCGGACATCTCGATGCGATTTTCTCAACTTCCACTGTTGCAGCGGGAGTCAATTTCCCGGCTAGAACCGTTGTCATCATGCAGAGTGACCGTTTTGACGGTCAGAGGTTCGTGGACATGACGGCCACGGAATTTCACCAGATGACTGGAAGGTGCGGGCGTCGAGGTATTGACAATGTCGGTTTCATAGTGATGGTTCCAGGAAAATACCTTGATATAGGATTGGTCCGGGAACTTTTACTTTCGAGACCTGAACCCTTAAGATCTAGAATCACTATCAATTTTTCAATGACGCTCAATCTGCTTCTTTCGCATGACCCTGAGGGAGTGATCAGGTTGCTCGAGTTTTCGTTTGCATCGTTCAGGGAAGGCACATCCAAAGCCAGGAAGATAAATGAAAAACTGGTTTCTGATTTCTATAATCACATGAACATGCTTAACGAGTTGGGATACATTGATGACTCAGGCAGGCCAACCTATGATGGAACGTGGGCAGCCAAGTTGAGACTTGACCATCCGCTGTTGATAGCTGAGCTAATCAGATCGGGTGAGTTCAGGAATGTAACGCCTATCGAACTGGCTTCCATGATCGCCCCTTTCGTTCTGGACAAGGACAGGGAAATACACATAAGCAAGGAGCTTTGGGCACGAACCAAGAACTTGTGGCGACTCTTCAGAAGGATGGTTAACAGCCTCAAGCCGGTCGTCAGGCTCATGAGTGAGAGAGGATTCGATGCTCCAGCCGTCATGTTCTGGCCTGCCGCATCTGTTTACTTGTGGTCTCAGGAGGGAGTGGACTGGGAGGAATTAAACGCACACATTAGCGCTGATGAAGGTGACATTTCCATGATGCTTCTTAGAACAGCCGACCATCTGAGGCAGTTCTTAGATCTGGAGCGAGAAGAGCCGGAACTGGCTTCAAAAGCATCGCAAGCCCTGGGATTGATAATGAGACCCCCCATCATCTGAATTCGTATTTGAAACCGAATCAGTCCGTTATCGAGAAGAACCGCATCTTCATTTAGAAATTGCCACTTGTTACTACTGTCCTGCCACTGTGGGATACACTAACACGAGGGCCAAGAGAAAAATATTTTGCAAGTTCCGGTTCTTTTTCCAGCAGATTAAAAAAATCATCTCCAAAAGCTGTTAAATACTCGACTGGCTCACCGGGCTTGATGGAAGAGTCTACCCATGCGCCGTCAGACAGCCTGAAAAGGCGTCCATTCACAAACCGGTGGTCTGGTGACATCACTGAACCAGGATTTAGTGACGTCATTAAATCCCATAGTTTTTCCCCAGAATACCTCAATCCTGAACGACTCGGGACAAAGTCCTTGAAACCATACATCCTGATCATTGCAGAAAGTCTGTCGGAAGTTTGAGAGTCCGGTTTAAACATTTCCTTTTCCAACAGTTTGGCAAATTTCCGCATTGCCCAGACTGTTTCTAGCCACTGTAAACCGCCTGAAATTTCGCCGGATTCGATGGAGACAGAGGCCGATCTCGTCTTTCCACGAATTTTTGCTTTGGCCCCTATCCTACCTTTCATAAAACTCGATTTGTCGTAACTTCCAAGCGCCACAAGGTAGTCATTACCGTTTATGTTCGGCAGAGTCTCAGGGAAGACTTCATCAGCGTAAAGATCCTGATAATCAAGAGAAATATCCGTGACAGTCGGGGTTACTATTTCAGAAAAAATTTTGTCGATAATTGATGAGTGTGACTCTGAAAATGAGATTGATATTAATTTCCCATTCGAGTGAGAAGCAAGCCTGTCCATGAGCATCGTGTTCGGTGAATCTCCTATATTCACTGCATAAATCCTTGCACGATATTTGTTAAGGCGTCTTAAATTTTCGATCAGTGTCTCATTATTCGTGAATCCAACGGTGGGACGGCCGTCGCTCAGCAGCACTATGGCGCCGGGTCTCTTGCGTGAAGAAAAAGACTCCATGGCTGTGACAATTCCATTAAAAAGATCGGAGCCTCCGCCAGGGACAATACCGTCCATAAAAATGGCCGCTTGCTCCCTGTTCGCCGCAGTTGAATTCCTCAGCTTTGGGGAAAAGCTTTTTACGCCTGATCCCAGAGAGATTATGTTGAACCTTTCTGATTCCTTTAGGCGCTCCAGACCCGACATGATCACTGATTTGGCTGCCCTCAACTGGTCCGCACGAATGCTTCCGGATGAATCCAGCACAAAAACTACGTCCATGTCAGACTGCGCCCCGCCTGCAACAGATTCCAACGGGGGTTGAACCATTAGCATGAAATAATTTTTGTCTTTTGAACCCCGGTAATTAAGAATTCTCAGATCGAAGTCGGATCCTCCCAGAGAGGTCAAAAGATCAAAGTCCTGTGAAACTTTCCGGTCTCTCTCCCGCACACAGACCAGACGGCGATATGGAGTTTCTCTCGTTACACTTATCGCATGGGTCCTGGAAAGGCTTGATCGTATTGTCTGACCCATATTGAACTTCGCCCAGACTGTAAAATCAGCAACCGGACCAAGAGAGTATCTCTCCCCAATCAATGTTACTTTCAGATTGAACAGTTGTTTTCTCAAGTCGCTGTAAGTCCTGAATCGCGCCCTTACGGATGTCTTACCCCGTGATTCCACATGAATCGGCCTGACAACTATGGCTGCCTCACCCCAAAGTTCCAACACATCATGATCATGATGTCTTTTTGCAACGTCCCTAAGTATTCGCTCCAGGGACTTGTGGTCATGGATTATGAAATCAGTCGGAGTCCCGTCCACAAGGACTTCTACATCCCGCTTCAAAACTCCTTCAGGAATGGGCAAGATGTATGCGGATTCGAGCGGGAACTCATTGTCGTTTATGAAAGTTTGGGAGAAACTATAGTCCAGTGATCTATCGGTAACTGCTACGAAATTCTCTGATGACTTTATCGCCAGTCGGGCTAATGGAAACAGTTCACCCTTTATCTCAGGTGAGAAGGCATAAAGAAGTCCCCCGCCGTGAACTGCAGCAGGCATGCACAGAAATACGATCAACAAAAAAATCAATGCATGAGTCAATTGCTTAAACATCGCTCACGTGATCTTTATGATTATCCACTCCTGACCTCAGGGCTTGAAACCGGAAGGCCCGTAATCCTTTTATCGCCAAAAAGCCGATTTTGTGGGCCGAAAGTCTAATCATCATTAGTGGTGGATAATTCTCTGTCCCAGAAGGCATTCGCCATCCTGACAAGTTCATCCGTGGAGCAAATGTCCTGTGCTACAAGTTTGGCCATATCCTGATCGACGCTCCCTGTTTCGATCAAACTCCTTCCGATGGCCCGGGCTGCGTCAAGAACGTTTTTTAGGAGTTCAGGATACTTCTTGCCTAGAAGTAAAGAAAAGGCAGCCGGTCTTAACAAGGCCCCACAGTAATCAGATCCCATGTTTAGGCATACCCTTTTGAAATGCTCAACAAGCGGGTCAAAATTATGCAGGCCCGGATATCCGCAGACAGACACCAGGAACATTCTACCCGGGAACTTGCGGCGTAAGGGATGGTAAACCCTTGACCCCTCAACCAAAAAATGCGGATCCAAAAACGTTACCAGTCTGTCAACGAAAACCTTGCACAATCCCGTCATACCATCGATATACAACGGGGTAGCCAAAACCAGAATGTCCGAAGAAGACAACCGATCCTGGATAGCAGGCATGTCATCATCATGAATACAAACTCCAGGGGACTTGGCATAACATTGAAAGCAGCCTATACAGGATTTAATCTTCTTCCTAGCAAGGTTTATGATCTCCACTTTTGCTCCGGATTCACGCACACCCACAAGAAATGGCGTCAGAATGGCCTGTGTGTTACCAGCCTCAACTCTTGGAGATCCATTGATGACCAATACGTTCATCGTATTTCCTTTATTTTATGCAATCAGGTCTAATCGCGATCCGAAAGTGAATTAATACCATCCATCGAAACAAAATCAAGTTCTATTGGCCGGACGATACTTAACAAAGCGATTTTTGATTGCAGATCATGGCGATTTAACGATAAAATATTTAGAAGATTTAGAGTACGAGGAGAAAAAATGCCTGGAAATAAGTTTCTCAACCCTCTGATAAAACTTGCCTTATGTATATTTGGCACATCCCTGCTCGGTTATTATGTCTATGAATCGCTTTCTTCAGGGGGGAGCATTGACTCAATAGCAGCAGTTCGAATCCTTGTTTTGATCGGTTTTGTCTACCTCCTCATCCAGAGCGCAAGAGAATTGACAAGCAAGTAAAGACTTACTCACATTAACACTCCGATCATTGTCCCTCCTGACACCTGCCAAACCCAGTTGTTGTGTCAAATCCGACATGGCTCGCAAAAGATTTTTTGCATGAAACCCATAGTTATTTCAACGTGTTGTATGTTTATTTTTGGTTGAACGTGTTGACACTTTTAGCTCTGACTGCTGTATTCTACGTTTAAGTGGTACTTACAACGGTTCTATCTTGATGGAAACTTTGGCTCCATTGCTACCTGATAGAATGATTTTAGAGACTTACACCCATTTTATTTCAAATTGATGGTCAACTAGAAACAAAAATTAAACAGATTATAAGCCTTCAAACGCGATACGCGTAGATCAGCAACGGTCTCGGGTATTCTGCATTTTCGGTCGGTAGTATTTTTGTTCTCAAAATTAAAAGAAAGGAGAGCGCAACATGACACTATCACGCCGGGATTTCTTCAAGATCTCGGGCGCCGTGGGTGCTGGCCTGGCGATTTCTTCTTTGGGTATCGACATGCAGCCTGTAAAGGCCTATGCGGAAGAACTCAAAAAGATTGACAAGATGAAAACCGCCAAGCAGAGCACATCAGTTTGCGCCTATTGCGCAGTAGGTTGCGGACTGCTCTGCAGCACGGACTCCAAGACAAACAAGATCATCAACATTGAGGGAGATCCTGACAGTCCGATCAATGAGGGAGCGCTATGCGCCAAGGGAGCAGCGACCTTCCAGGTTACCGCAGCAAACCCCAGTCGCTTGCAGAAGGTTCTTTACAGGGCTCCTGGCAGCGACAAGTGGCAGGAGAAATCATGGGATTGGGCCCTTTCTGAAATAGCCAAAAAGGTCAAGGCTACCAGGGATGCGTCCTTCATCGAAAAGAATGACAAGGGACAGGCTGTAAACCGCGTAGAGGCAATAGCTCACATTGGAAGCGCAGCGCTTGACAACGAGGAACTGTGGCCGCTTCAGGCGATGATGCGAGCGCTTGGGCTTGTCTACATTGAACACCAGGCCCGAATATGACACAGCGCCACTGTTGCGGCTCTGGCAGAGTCGTTTGGACGTGGCGCAATGACGAACCATTGGATAGATCTAAAAAACAGCGACTGTATCCTGGTCATGGGCAGCAATGTTGCAGCCAATCATCCCATAGCCATGAAGTGGATACAGAAGGCAAAAGATAGCGGGGCCAAGCTCATTTCTGTGGACCCGAGATTTACTCAGACATCCGCACGGGCTGATATTTATACATCCCTTCGATCGGGAACCGACATACCGTTCCTTGGCGGCATGATCAAATACCTCCTCGACAACAACAAGATTCAGAAGGAATACGTACTAAATTACACAAATGCTTCATTCATCCTTGGTGACAAGTACGACTTTGTGGAAGGCCTTTTCTCAGGATACAACCCTGAAAAAAGATCTTATGACAAATCGGCTTGGTCATTTGTCAAGGATGAAAAGGGATTGGTCGCCAGAGATCTCACTCTCGAGAATCCCAAATGCGTTTATCAGCTTCTGAAAAAGCACTATTCCAGGTACACAGTCGATCTTGTCTCCAGTATCACGGGAACTCCGAAGGATGAGTTGCTGAAGGTGTGGGAGACTTTCGCTCAAACGGGTGTTAAGGACAAGGCGGGAACTATTCTGTATGCAATGGGATGGACCCAGCACACGGTCGGAGTCCAGAACATCAGAACCATGGCAATAATCCAGTTACTTCTGGGTAACATGGGAATGGCCGGTGGTGGAGTAAACGCGCTGCGCGGCGAATCAAATGTTCAGGGTTCCACAGACCAAGCCCTGCTTTTCCACATTCTGCCTGGTTACCTGCGCTATCCGACAGCCGACTTGGGAAATCTGGAAGCCTACAAAAAAGCGATTACCACGACCACTGCCGAGCCAATGTCGGCAAACTGGCCTCAGAATTCGCCCAAGTACGCGGTGAGCCTTTTGAAGTCTTTTTGGGGTGACAAAGCAACAGCGGAAAATGATTTCGGCTATGGCTGGCTCCCCAAACTGGATGTTGGACAGAACTGCTCCTGGCTGAATCTTTTTGATGAAATGTACAACGGAAAGATAAAGGGATTCTTCGCCTGGGGACAGAATCCGGCTTGTTCAAGCGCCAATGCCGAAAAGGTCAGGCAGGCCATGGGCAAACTTGACTGGATGGTCAACGTAAATCTTTTTGACAACGAGACGGGCTCATTCTGGAAGGGCCCGGGCATGGATCCCAAGAAGATCAAGACCGAAGTGTTCATGCTTCCTTGCGCTGCTTCGGTAGAAAAAGAAGGCAGCATAAGTAACAGCGGACGCTGGGCGCAGTGGCGATACAAGGGCGGCGATGCGCCGGGAATGGCCAAACCGGATGGTGACATACTGTTCGATCTATTCCTCAAGATCAGGGAACTTTACAAAAAGGACAAGAATGGAAAATTCCCTGAGCCGATCCTGAACCTGAAATGGGATTATGCAGACAAAAAAGGCCATTTTGATACTCACCTGGTTGCCAAGGAAATCAATGGTTACTTCCAGAAAGACATGAAGATTGGCGACAAAGAGTACAAAAAGGGAGACCCTGTGCCTGCTTTTGGAATGCTTCAGGCTGATGGGAGCACGTCTTCCGGCAACTGGATATATTGCCAGAGCTATAACGCCGACGGCAACAATATGGCGCGCCGCAAAAAAGACGACCCGACTGGATTGGGCCTGTTCCCTCAGTGGGCATGGGCATGGCCGGTCAATAGAAGGATCATCTACAACAGAGCCTCGGTGGATCCAAACGGTCAGCCTTGGAACCCTGCCAAAGCAGTCGTTAAATGGGTAGATGGTAAATGGGTCGGTGACGTGCCGGATGGTCCGTGGCCACCCATGTCGGACAAAGAAAAAGGCAAGCTTCCATTCATAATGAAACCGGACGGAGTAGCATCGATATTCGGACCCGGTCTCAATGACGGACCATTCCCGGAACACTATGAACCCCTGGAATGCCCCGTTCCAAGTAATGCCCTGTCCAAACAGTTCATCAACCCAACCATCAAGATTTTTAAGGGAGAAAAAGACAAGCACCTCACGTGTGATCCGAGATTCCCCTTTGTTGGAACAACTTACAGGGTTACCGAGCACTGGCAGACAGGCTTGATGACTAGATGGCAACCATGGTTGATCGAAGCTGAACCTCAAATGTTTGTGGAGATGAGCGAAGAACTTGCAAAGCTCCGGGGAATCAGCAATGGCGAAAAAGTGAAGGTGTCTTCAGTACGAGGAGAGCTTGAAGCCGTGGCCATCGTCACGACCCGTTTCAAACCCTTCAAAATCGGAGACTTGACCGTTCATGAAATCGGCATGCCATGGTGCTACGGATGGATCACTCCAAAAGAAGGTGGAGAATCAGTCAACCTGCTCACGCCTAACGTTGGTGATCCCAACACCATGATACCTGAATCTAAAGCGTTCATGGTAAATGTGACCAAAATAGAAGGAGGATCAAAGAATGTCTGACGGATATTCAATTCTTGTTGACACCTCCAAGTGTACGGCGTGCCGCGGCTGCCAGATAGCCTGCAAGCAATGGAACGGTCTTCCGGGCACAAAGACAAAAAACGAAGGAACCCATCAGAATCCCATGGATCTGTCTTTCGAGACTTACAAGATCGTCAGATTCGCTGAGGGCGCTCAGGCTGACGGAAAACCTTACTGGAACTTCTTTTCTGAACAGTGCAGGCATTGCCTTAACCCTGGATGCATGGCTGAAGCGGAAAAGGGAGAGATAATCCAGGATGAGAAAACGGGGGCAGTTCTTTTCACCCCGAAGACGAAGAGCCTGAATTTTGAAACTGCTCGTGAGGGTTGCCCTTACGACATTCCAAGACAGAACCCAAAGACCAAGGAAATGTTCAAATGCACTATGTGCTTCGACCGAATCACCAACAATATGATCCCGGCTTGCGTCAAGTCATGCCCTACGGGAGCCATGGTGTTCGGTGAACGCGACAAAATCCTTGCATCTGTCAAGGCACGTGTCGCAGACCTCAAGAAGAGCTATCCTAAAGCTCAGGCCATAAATGCCGATGACGTCAGGGTGATCTACGTGGTTACTGAAGATCCCAAGAAATACTGGGAATTTGCCGCCGGTAGATAATCGCTGATTACATTTACAGAACAAGCCCTGTTTTTCATTGAAAAACGGGGCTTTTTTTTCGACTTACTGACTGTTCCAGTCAGAGTTGGCCCTAAACAGGGATTCTGAAAACTCAACCCTGGCAAACTTGCGATTTGTGAACTCATGTGGCATTTTAGTTTGGGCTCGGACAGATTCGGCTATCAGTCCACCCCGGATGGATGACCCAAGATTTTCCCAAGGAGAACAAAATGCCTCAAGGCGAAGATTCATGCGCTTCATGTACCGCAATAAAGAAGTCACTGGAACGCCTCAGATCAGATATACCGGATCTGGAAGTTATTGTAGAAAGCTTTGAAAATCTTTTTTTGACAATCGCTGAAGTCAGTTCCAAGTTGCCTGAAATAAAATTAGAGAATTCTGAAATTGACCCGGCCAGTTTCTCACAGGGTCTCCCCATCCTGAGGAGCTGGAAGGTTGACATACCTAATGATCTTTTCCTTGTCTCCGCAGAAGCAATGTTACCTGCAATGCAGAAATGTTTTCCCAAAATAGAGAAAACTCTGTCGGGAGTGCTGGAGCACATTAGAAATCACTGTAAACAGTCATATGAACTGAGACCTGATGATAAGGAAAGTTCATCAGAATTGATCGGGCAGCTTGTTGAAAAACTTGGAATTGACACTGACTTGGCTCACTTCATTATTACCCAGGTCACAAAACCTTTTGCTGAAAAGATTTCGGACAGTCTTACCCCTCTTCCATCCGGACTGAACTGGACAAAAGGATATTGCCCGGTGTGCGGATCCTGGCCCGAAATAAGTTTTATCCGAGGCAAAGATGGAAAGCGGAGCTTGAGGTGCTGTTTCTGCGGACATGAATACGGCTTTTCCAGACTGGTTTGTCCGTTCTGTGA
>CALDNG010000205.1 GCA_937915285.1 uncultured Desulfomonile sp.
ATGTCTTTCTTTATCTTTGCGGCGTCATCAAGAACCTTGAGAGCCTCCGCGAAAAGTCCGGCAGACGACAAAACACGCCCCTTCAGGATCAGAACATTTGATTCAGTGGTCCTGTCGTAAATCCTTCTGGTAGCATTCAAGCCGGAATCGCATGCAGCGAGAGCCAGGTCTGTCGAACCCTGGAGCATATTCAGCTCTGCAATGACAGACATGATTTCAATGAATTCGAAAGAGGGCTTTCCGGATCTGCATAATTCCAGAGCGCGGTTAGCTGAAGCGAGGGCTTCGTCGTAATCCCCGAGTTCCTTAAATACCAGTGATCTGGCCACTAATAAGTGATGAAGGCCTGCGGTGTCTGCGCCAGTTTTTCGTTTCGCAATTTCCCGGTCACATAGTTCGATTGCGGACGTGTACTGGCCCCAACTCATGCGGACGCTGACCAGGTTCCTGACAGTCCTTGAGCTTCCCAACCGATCGTCAATGTTAGCCTGGATCTTAAAAGCCTTTTCAAGCAGCTTCAAAGCTTCGTCCGGATCGCCCATGGCCATTCTGCAACGCCCCATGGCGTTCATCAGCGAAGCTGAAGTTCTCTGGTCGTTAATTTTTTTGGCCAGATCATACCCCGTCTGGTAAAAGTCCAGGCTTCTTTGGTACTGGCCAAGAAGTTCGTAAACGCGGGCCAATTGAGTCAAAGTAGCGATTTGTACCGCCTCTTCGCCACTTTTTTTCTGGATCAGAAGGGATTTCTCAAGAAAATCAAGGGCCCGCTCCAGAGGCCCGACATTTGCGTAAATGTCTGCTATTGCTTTCAATGTCGTGGTTTCAGAAGCCTGATCTTTAATTTCCCGATAGATGACGGCTGCCTTTTCGAGGCTCTCGGTAGCTTCGGCATGCTGTCCGAGTCGCTTCTGGCTATTCGACATTTCGACAAGTAGGCTTGCCTCTGAGCTCCGTTCCCCCATGGCGCCCGCTGATTTTATTTCAGCGCTGTACTTTTCAATTGATTTTAAAAGACCAGGTTCGTTTTCGCCGGCGTGCTCTTCATCCGACCATTGCCTGTAAGGGCCGTAGAATTCTTCAATGCTGATGGCCAGCGCAGGACTGAAAGTCCAGAATACGGACATGACAAACACTGCGGTAACTATTGCAAATGCGTTCCACATCGGTGGGCTTTTCTCCGGAATGCATAATCCATTGCAATATCATTCGTTGCAAGAACTGAAATCTTACATTTATTTGTCGTTCATCCGCAAAAAAATCCTAATACGCTATCCGCAAACCAGAACATCGACGAAATTCCAGAATGGAATAAATAATTCCTGCAGGAGCCCCAAAAATCAAAAAAAATTGTCAGAAAAATTTCCTTGCGTCGAAAGTTGTTATCAGGGGCAGGTCAACGCCATAAGGATGATCCTGGCGGGTGATTTTGTCAACGATAATGAATAGCGTCAAAAGTCAGGAGTCTGAAATGAATCTGAGAAGGTCTGGATGGAACTGGTGGGCGTTTTTGTTCGGCCCTTTCTGGTACCTTACAAATCGGATGTTCGTTAAAGGTTTCTGGCTTTTGATTCTGACTATTCTTTCATGTCTTCTGGCAATGCCATTTGTCTGGGTTTACTGCGGAACCAGAGGCAATAGGGACCGATACATGTTCGAACTCGATCGCGCAAGCTTGATCGACATCAACAACATCCAAGGAGACAAAAAATCATGGCGGCAATCGGGATCTTTCTAATACTGGTTTTCATCGGCTTCATCATTTACCTTGTTTTCAAATCGATCCAGTTCACCATACAGGCGGTAAACCTCTACAAGGAGATGATTGCCCGTCAGGATGTGATGGTAAAATTACTCAAGGACATTCGTGACAGGGTGGGCTCGGAAGGAAATCCGGGAATGAGATCAACATCTTCTGATCGCTTAAGGATTTCCGGGGCCGAGACTGAAGAAGAGATTGAAGCGAAAACCCCCACGCCATGGAAGATCGGTAGTTCCAATCGCAAGAACATTGAGGACGACATTCGTTCCGGAGATTTGTCCAGAGAAGGACTTATGGTCAAGCACGAAATCAACCAGGGGCTCCTCAACCTTATTTGCAGGTCCATGCTCATGAGAGGGTTGATTACCGATGAGCAAGGCGCCCGTCTGGTAAGGGAAGTGGACGAATTTGCAGTGTAGCGTCAACAGCTTCAGACTCAGGTCAAATATGTATCACCCAGATCGCGTCGTGACACATTACACGATCGTGATCCAAAAAATGTCGCCGTTCCCAAAAAAGTTGTTGCGCTGATGGGGGGAGGACGGCGACATTATACCTGTAATAAAAAACTAAGCTCCAGATAAGAAAGCCATGACAAGGAGTGTTAAAATGTTCAAGAAATTCATGTTTGCTGCAGTTATTGTTTCCCTTCTCATCCAGTTTTCCCCGGTTGGCGCTTTCACAAGCAAATGCATGACATCCGGGAAGGGCTATGCCTCACGGTCCGAACAGGCCATCCGCACGATTATGGATCTCAGAGCTTCAATTGTGCCCGGAGACGATGAACGCCTACAAAATATGCTCAATAAATGGCTCGCCGACAAACATGTTTTCGTGCCTAGAGCCGGCATCGAGCTGAACATAGTCTTCGGAAGCGTCCCTAAGGATTTCCCGATATTCGTGAACCCCGAAGGATCGGAGCAGACTTTCTACATCACCTGGGAAGGACTGGAAAACTGCCGTTAAGCTTGGCTGCCATAGATGTCACGCAGGATCAGGCCATCTCCCTGTAAATTAATATTAGAGGACTGGCGTCACTTGATAACGGGCTGCCATAAGGAAAATGAATTTTTTTGTAGTAAGTGCGCTCATGTTTTTGGTAAGGTTTGAAGGCGCATTTCTTCTTTCATGTTCGCAAGGATTCACAAGGTTTTGCTGATTGTCGCAATCAGCTGACCGCCTATCCTCGGTAAGGGATCACTATCGGTCTGCAAAAGTTGTAAGGGGTTAATCAGGTCTGGTCACAGGCATGTTTGTTGCGGAATAGTTTTTCCCTACAGGTTGTTCGGTTATTGGCCGTATTATCGTTGGAACGTTGTTTTGGGTATCTGTAATATCAACTAGTTGGCTGTGCCGGTTTATTTGTTTTCACTGGAATTGCAGGGGGTAAATCATGAAAAGGCTTCATGTAATATCAATCGTAATCATTATCGTAGCATGCTTTGGGCAGGGTTTGGCTTTCG
>CALDNG010000206.1 GCA_937915285.1 uncultured Desulfomonile sp.
CCATACCAAAGAAATCCCTCATCCGCAGGGTCAAAACCAATATGACCCTCCAGAAGAAAACCGCCCCCAACGAGAATTACAGATAATACAGTGACGAAAATGACACCCTGATATGTTGATGAGTCGTTCAAGGCCCCCCCTGGACCGACCAATGTCGGAAATGTCGATTTGATTGAATCGCGCAGACAGTTAACATTGCTAACGTGCTAATGCTTGGGACTCCATAACACCATCTGGCCAATGTCTCAACCAAAAGCTTTACTAACACCATATTTGCTTGATGAGGGTTTTACCTGGAGCAATTTGCTTCTCCTGAGGAGCTACAAAAAACCTGCAACAGAAAGGCAGGAAAAATTTTTCCAGATCCACTCTTCACTCTTGTTGAAAGACCTTGGCGTTCCCCATTTTAACAACATTCTGCAGAAGTCCATACCTTAGAGGCTGAGTTGGCCGAACGCGCCTCCAAAAAAATTTATCGTCTTTGTTAGCCAGAATTACAAACCCTAGCCCCCGAGAGCTCTACTAATCAACTGTTACAATTTTGTACAACTTATTGAAGATCTTACCAAAATGGCTCTTGACCCATAGCCAATGGTGCGCCAAGATGATTCAAATTGGAAAATCAAAAATAGTTTTGATGACCGGAAGTGTCCTTATGGCCGTTTCGGTGTTGAACGTGGTTTTGCGTTCAATTTGTAACCACCGATGAAGAAAGTTTCATCAGTGATTTGATTCTTTTAGGAGGATGGTTGTTATGAACCGAAAATTGATAATGCTTGTTCTGAGCGTCGGTTTAATTGCTGGGATCATGACTTCTACGGCTGATGCGTGGGAGTTTGAGATGGACGGTATTTTCACATGGCAGTACACCAAAGCAGGGCAACTGGGAGACCATGGTTTTTTTGGCAAATTCGATGTCGATAATTCTGCCGGTAACAACGGTCGATATGGAAGCTTGAATGGATGGTTTGGCCCTCGTTTTGGAGTGGTGAGTAATCCTGTCGAAATGACTTCGGGTTCTGACGCCGCATATAACGTCATATACATGAGCACGAATATGCAGGTCAGGCTCAATCCCGCGATTCGAGTCCGTGGTAACTACTACCTTGCAGCATGGAACTATCTGACGCCCAACACGGATGCGACTGCTGATCTAGTTTCATACGGTTATCCATCAATGATGTTTGATGGTGTCCAAAGATCTTTTTCTCCAGGATATTGGAGGACCCTCTGGTTAACGGCTCAGCTGCCATTTGGAGAAATAGCGGTTGGGAAGCGACCCTCAAGTTTTGGTATGGGTTTATTTGCCGACGGCGCAGACAATCAGTCCTCGGAATCACTGTCGCTCTTTGCCTTTTCAGGTCCTTTTCGCTTTGGCTGGTCTTTCTATCCAGCCAGACGGATCGCGTCAAATAGATATTTCAATGAAGTAGCTGACGTGAATGCTCTGAGAGGTTACCAATTTGGACCGGTAGTCACTTATAGGCAAGGACCCTTCGATCTGGGCGTGTCAGTGCAATTTGTATCGGCTCATAACGGTCTTGAGGGAAGCACTGCGCAAAATAAATCTGACACCTATGATGGGCCGGTTTGGGATAGATCGGATCACTATGGGTCGGCATATATGAAATATAACAACGGCCGTTTTTTCATCAATTATGAATTTGACTGGTACAATCGTATTCAAAGGTATTCCAGCAATAATGTGCTGGCCTCCAACTATGCTGACATCCTGGACCGGGCTACCACCCGTTATATTGAACACTACAGGACGGGTCTTGAAACCGGCGTTTTAGCCGGCCCAGCGAAAGTTTCCCTTCTAGCAGCCTGGTGTGGTGGAGGCGATAGAAGGATGGGGAGTGTGCGAGGAATCAACCAGGGTGACCTCACGGGATCCGGTGTCGGCAGCACGGATGCGACCTCATTTTCCAATACGTCCGTATTCCGTCCATACAGTTTCCTGGCTGTTTATATGTATGGTTTGGGAACATCAATAAACGCCGCCACAGGATATGGTTATGTGGACGACGCCATGACTTACGGCGCCCGCTTAGATTATGCCGTAGCTGCCAACCTCAACCTTTTTGGAACCTTTTTCTGGGCTGACAGGGTTGGGAACGCCTATGGATGGGGCTTCCTGAGGCCTGCCACGCTCGATGGCGGCTTAGTCGATGTGCCAGGAGCAATCGAACGGGCATATCGCGGCACGACCAACGTAAACGCATCCGCTAATGTGGCTCCTAATATTCCCGACAACAACCTTGGGTGGGAAATAGACGCTGGATTTGATTGGAAATTACTGGAAGGCCTTACCCTTCGTTCCACATTTGCATATTGGGTTCCGGGCAAGTGGTTTAGCTATGCCGCCATGGATAAAGCAAATCCTAACTGGCTTCAAGGAACTCTCAATAATCCCGGCGCTCTCGCTGGTGGCGGAAACTGGGGAACCACTCCGGGAAGAACAATTGACCCAGTTTATGGAGTTGATTTTAGGCTCGAAGGAGAATTCTAAAATATCCGACTTTCAAAACGCTTAATTAATCCGGGCGATGGGCATTGACGCCCATCGCTTTCTTTCGAGCACTCATTTTGGGGAGACGCTTCGGACCATTTAGCCTTGATTTGCTGCTCCAGTTTATCCTCAATTAACAGTGCGTCTATCTGAGTCATATGAACTGTCATGAATGAAATAAAAGGACATACGTTTCTAGTACTTTTAGGAACTACCTTAGTATTCACCACTTCCATATTCACGACCGTTGCTACTATCCCGCGTCAAATCAGTTCCGATTAATGGTCAGTCTGAAAATCTGCTCTCAACCAACTCTCCATGCAGATCTGCGCCCAGAATCTTGTCCTTATTTCAGACGTATTTTTTGACAAAGAAATCTATTTTACCTTGACACAGTTCACAAATTTGTCGTAGGATTTGTCTCAAATATTAATATAGCTGGAACTTGCCTTAAAATCCCCCACTAAAGCCACGTCAGGTCTTTTGTGGCGGCTTTGAGGTAAACACGTCAAATTTGGATGGAAATGTATCCGTCCTGTTTTTGATCCGATTTAAGGAGGAAATTTGTCATGATTCGAAAATTAATAACGCCGATACTAGCAGTCGGCCTTATCGTTTGCCTCATGGTTCCCGGCGCTAACGCCTGGGAATTCTCTATGGATGGCACGTTTACGTGGCATTACGCGTTAAGAAGTCAAACCGGCCCCAATGGTTTTTTCGGGGCCTATGACCAAGATGCAGGAGCTCAAGGTGGCGTGCTTGGACAGAACGCTCCGTTGAATTTCTGGGCCGGCTTCAGAATGATTGATAATCAGCTTCGCAACAATGAAGAGCTAGTTTCTGGGAGTGATGCGGGATTCAATTCAATGTTTATGACCACTAACATGCAGGTTAGGATGAATCCAGCCGTCCGTATCAGGGGTAACTACTATATCGGTCAATGGAGCACGCCGGGAGCTGAAACGTCTTTCGGCCATTTGGTTAATCCAGAGTATCTGAGCATGCAAGCTCATGGGGTTCAACGGTCTTTCTCGCCTGGTTACTGGCGCACCTTGTGGCTAACAGCCCAATTACCATGGGGCGAAATTGCCGTTGGAAAGAGACCATCTAGTTGGGGAATGGGGTTGTCTTTTGACGGCGCGGACAACCGATCGTCAGAGTCATTGGCGCTTGCTGCGCCATTTGGACCAATTCGGGTGCAGTTATCTTTTTATCCATCGAGGCGTGCTCAGGGCACAGCTTATTTCAACAATAATTACGATAAGAATAATACACGTGTTTTTGATATGACTATTCCAAACGTCACCTACAACTGTGGTCCCTTAAGCCTTGGAATAGTAGCAACATGGGTAAGACACCATCAAGGTGGTGAGAGCTTGCTAGTAGCGCCAAATACCCGCTTCACCACCCAAGGGGCGGAAGGACAGGCTGGGGTTTATCGTGATTATGATGAATGGTACGCAAGCGCGTACATGAAGTATAACAATGGTAGATTTTTTGTTAACACCGAAGTTCAAACCGACCAACAAACCTATAGATGGTTGAGCAACAATAATGGCGCCAGCCCCCTATACGGTGCAAGTTATGTAAACACCAACGGCGTGTGGGAGAATAGAGTGAACGCTCCTACATACATGGAGCATTGGGGTTGGGCTATAGAAGCTGGTGTTTTAGCAGGGCCTTCCAAAATAAGCTTGCTCTATTCATTAATGACGGGCAACGATACCCGCGTGGACATCAATGGGACCAGAAGACTTGTCACAATAGGTGTGCAGGGAGACACATGGTCTAACGTAAGTGTTTTTAGGCCATACAGTTATCTCATGGCATATAGCTATGGTATGGGTAATACAGCGCCTGTTACGGATACACGAGAAGGTTATGTGACCGACGCAAATGTATACGCTGCCAGATTGGATTACGCCCTCGCTGCCAACCTTAACATATTCGGTAGTTTCATGTGGGCGGAACGTTTCTCCAAAAGCGGATACACATGGGGTTTTGTCTACCCAACCAATGGCAGTGGCAATTTGACCAGGCTTAACTCAGATGTCGCTTTTGCGCCTAGTATTCCCGACACGGCTCTAGGATGGGAAATCGACGCCGGAGCTGATTGGAAACTACTTGAAAGCCTTACCCTAAGAACGACTTTCGCTTATTGGCAACCCGGTAAGTGGTTTAGTTATGCCTGCCAAGATAAATCTGTAGCTGGTTGGGGAACCAACACTTTGAATGCATCTTGGGCTAACAACTGGCTCACTCGTCCCGACAAAACCATAGATCCCGTCTGGGGATTGGATTTCAGACTGGAAGGCACATTCTAGGAAGCCTCGTTTAACATAACATAGCAAGCCGAAGGCGTTGGGCGTGATAAGCTCATCGCCTTTTTTCTTTTCTGGGTGGAAGCGGATTCAGAGTTCGACTTCTGGTCAGGGATTATGAGGTGACAGGGAGGGGCGCCAGGAGTTCATGTCAGGATTCATATTCCTGAGAGTTCAATTTCTTTTCGCATTGCATTAGATGACCATTTCTGACAGCGCAAGTAGATGAATGCCAGTGTTTCAGATTTGGGCGAGATAATCTTCGAGGGATGAAGAGAAAATATTGTTCCCCATGGGAAATGATTCGTCGTTTAGCGAGAGTATGATGGACTTGTGAACATCAAAGGCTTCAAAGACTCGGCGAAAGCGGCGTAGGTTTGATCCCATGGAGGTATTTGGAGTCTTGGTAAGTTTGA
>CALDNG010000207.1 GCA_937915285.1 uncultured Desulfomonile sp.
GACCACCGAGATCTACACTCTTTCCCTACACGACGCTCTTCCGATCTCCCAAACCCTTTGAGAATGCTCCCCGTGAGAGGGTAAGAAAATGCGTAGTAGGATAAATTCGCCCGAAAAAGGCTCCAGCTCCTTCCAATGATGAGACAGGGTCCAGCATTCCACAAAACTGAACAGCGGGCAGAATCGTGAGCACTGCTGTTCCAAAAATTGCCGCGACCTGGCTTTTGGTAAACGTGGAGATCAACAACCCCATGGCTGTCGAGCATGTCACGTAGAGTAAGGCCCCAGTAGCCAATACTAGAAAGCTGCCTTTGAGTGGAACCCCGAATGCAGTTACCGCGAGGGCAACCATGGTCAGAAAATTGATCATTCCAAGAGCTATATACGGAAACTGTTTTCCGAGCAGGAGTTCCAGACGAGTCGTTGGTGTAACATAGAAGTTGACTATCGACCCTAGGTCTTTTTCCCTTACAATAGATAAAGCAGTCAGAATTGCCGGAATCAAGAGCAGCAAAAGCGGTATGACTGCTGGAACCATGGATACGATACTCTTGATATCGGGATTATATCGAAAACGTGTCTCGATGTTTGCTAGAGCGTTCGAGTCCCGCTGCCCAAGCTCATGAGCTGCCTTGTCAGATAACCAACTGGCGTGAATGCCCTGCATGTAGCCACGAACTGTTTCAGCTCGCTGCGGCATGGCGCCATCAATCCAGACTCCGACCTGGACAGGACTTCCACGGTCCAAATCCCTTCCAAAGTTCGGAGGTATTTCTATGGCAAGGGTTAATTCGCCGGACTTCATTCTCCTGTCGAGTTCATCGTAATCGCTTATGGGAGGTCGCTCCTGGAAATATCTCGAACCATACAGATTCAGGGTGTAATCCCGACTTGAAGTCGTCTGATCTCTGTCAAGAACAGCAAAGGACAGATTTTCGACGTCCATACTAATTCCATAACCCATTATGAACATCAGGATTACGCTTCCCAGGACCGCAAGAGTGAGGCTGATGGGATCGCGGCTCAGGGTGAGTCCTTCGCGTCGACTGATACTCAACATCCGCATCAGGCTCATGGGATGATTGTTAGGGCCTCGAGAGTGTTCCATTGTCAAGGAATTAGTCTCAGGCGCCAACCCACGGCTGGTTTCAATCTGCTGAGGTGAGTTGGCCTGTTCATTCTGTACTGCCTCCTCAAGGTATTGTATGAAAGCGTCCTCAAGTTTGGACGCCCCCTTTTTGCTTGTTATTGCCTCTGGGGTGTCGCTGACCAGCACCTTTCCGGCATTCATTAGCGATATTCGATCACAACGCTGGGCTTCGTTTATGAAGTGAGTTGATATGAAGATGGTCACCTTATCTTTGCGCGACAATTCTACGAGAAATTCCCAGAAAGCGTCCCTTGCGACTGGATCGACCCCGGAAGTAGGCTCATCCAGAATAAGCAATTCTGGTTTGTGGATCAGGGAGACGGCCAGGGACAAACGTTGTCTCAGGCCGAGTGGCAGAGACTCGGGTAAAGCGTCAACAGATGACCTGAGACCGAAACGATCAAGCATCTCATCGATCCTGGCCGGAATCTGCTCCTTGGGAACCTGGAACAGTCTTGCGTGAAGCAGTAGGTTCTGGTGAACGGTGAGTTCTGAATACAGTGAGAAATTCTGGGACATGTAACCGACCCGCTTTCTTGTCTCCAGATCCTGCGCCTCAACCTCACGGCCAAGAAGCCAAGCTTTGCCTTCACTGCACGGAAGAAGGCCCGTGAGCATTTTCATCGTTGTTGTTTTTCCACATCCATTGGAGCCAAGAAAGCCGAATATTTCACCCTGTTCAATGCGGAAGCTGACATTATCCACAGCGACAAAATCCCGAAAACGCCTTGTCAAATGCTTTGCCTCAATTGCCACCTTACCCGAATCAGCGTCCCTGGGAGGTATCTGGACCTTTCTGTGTCCACGTCTTTTTTCATCCGGAAGCATAGATATAAAAGCGTCCTCCAGCGAATCGGCGCCAGTACGTTCGAGGAAGTAGGAAGGCGTCCCGGTGGCTCGAATTGTGCCGTCATCCATGGCAATGAGCCAGTCAAAGCGCTCTGCTTCCTCCATGTAGGCGGTGGCTACCAGAACGCTCATGCCATTTCGTTCATGCCGTATGCGGTCAATCAGTTCCCAGAATTGTCGTCTCGAAAGAGGGTCCACTCCAGTAGTCGGCTCGTCAAGTATAAGAAGTTCAGGGTCGTGTATCAGAGCGCAGCACAAACCAAGCTTCTGTTTCATGCCCCCTGAAAGCTTCCCTGCGGGCCTGTCGGCAAAAGAAGCTAAACCGGTGCTTTCAAGCAAATGTGCGATCCGATCCCTTCTTTCAGTTTTTCCCTGTCCAAAGAGTTGACCAAAGAAGTCAGCATTCTCAAATACGGACAGTGTTGGATAAAGGTTTTTCCCGAGCCCCTGTGGCATATATGCAATTAGCGGGCATATTTTGTCGCGGTTATTTGCGTCGGCCATGTCATGGCCTAAGGTTTGTATTTTCCCCCGCTGTATGCGCCTGGCCCCAGACACAAGAGACAACAGGCTGGATTTGCCTACCCCGTCAGGACCTATGAAACCAACCATCTTAGCCGACGGAATATCAAGTGTCACACCATTCAAGGCAATCGTCTGGCCATAACGCAAGCTAACGTCAATCAGGCGGACTACGGGAGATTCTTGCGCAATTACGACTGCGGCGCTCTCAAGACCTTCTGTCATAAGGGGGACTTTACCTCGAGCCATTCAGGCCAGTTAGCCTTGGGGTCAATCCTGACATAGGCCATGCCGGGTAAACCGGTCTTTACGAAACGGATGTTGCGCTTGAGCAGTTCCGGGTCAATCCTTGCCTTAACCCGAAACATCAATTTCTGGCGCTCCTCGGTCGTCTCAACACTCTTGGGCGTGAATTGGGCCACATCAGCAACAAATGAGACCCGCGCAGGTGTTACGAATTGTGGAGCGGCGTCGAAAACAAGCCGAACCTCTGTTCCCATCGCTATCCTGCCGGCAGAAGCCGTGGGAAGAAAAAAAGTCATGTAAACATCAGTCAGATCGACCAGGTTGAGTACCTTCCCACCGGCGCTGATAACCTCTCCCGGCTGAGCAATCCTGTATTGTACCCTTCCATCCCGGGGCGCCTTGAGGGAGCTGTCATCGATGTCTGCACGGATTCGCTCTATAGTGGCCCTCGCAGCTTCCACAGCCGCCTGGGCCCCTATCACCTGAGATTTGGCGGTTGATATTGCGGCTTCAGCAGCCGCGACTTTGGCCTTCGCTGCGTTAAAAGCGGCTTCAGCCCCATAGAATGCTGCCTGATGATCATCGAGTTGCTCTGCAGTCCTGACTTCCTTCTCTGCGAGTTTTTCCGTTCGCCCCAAACGCTTGGAAGCGGCGTCAAGTTCGGCCTTTCGCTGAGCTACCACCGACTGGGCAGCAGCTTTCTCGCTCTCTGTTTGGACTACCGAACTCTTTGCAGTTTCCACGGCGCTTTGAGCGCGATTAAGCTGGGCTTCAGCCTCTCTTAGTTGAGCCTTCAAGACATCGGTATCCATTTGGGCCACTACCTGAGAAGCCTTTACAAAGTCACCCTCATCTACAAAAATGGCGGATATTCGGCCCGGCATCTTCGACGCCACGTCTATCTCTACAGCTTCGACACGCCCGTTTGAAGCCGCAAATCCGGGAGGAACACCGGAAGGGCGAAGGAATTGCCATGCGCTGTACACCATGGCTCCCACTATGAACACTAAAACCAATGAGATCAGTCTTCTTGAGGTCATTTGTTCTTTCCGGTTTCGGGACATGTTCGGCCATGTTGAGGCTCTTAGATTATCTTAGCATCACATTACCAAATCGAAAACAAATCTTGTTTCTGTAAAAATGCCCCGATCTGCTATAAATTTATGGATGATGGCATCTTCTAATCAGCCAAAAAATGTCTGATTCAAGTTATGGCTTACGGGAGGCATGAATGAAACTCTTACCCAATCCATATAGAGATGGAGAATGCTTTTTCTGTGGACGGTTAAATCCGGTAGGGCTAAAACTCAATTTTTACATAACCGATACTGAACCGGCTGAACTGGTCAGCACATGGTTCCCTCCTCCACTTTATAGGGGGTTCGGTAAAATACTTCATGGGGGCATACAAAGTGGGCTCTTTGATGAGATCATGGGCTGGACAACCCTCCATTTCACTAGCCAGGTGGGTGTCACATCCAATCTGAATGTGGAATTCCACAAACCACTTTATGTCGAGCAGAAAATCGAGGTCCGATGCCGAATAGCGTCACAGGAAGGCCAAAGAATTAATCTTACCTCAGAGATCCGCAACAGCGACGGTCAGATATGTTCAAAAGCCACTGGAACCTACATTCTGATGGATCCTGAGAAATTCAGACAAATAACCAGAGAGGAATGATTTTTGCCCAGTGGGAACCGAACATTTCAATCGAACGCTCCCCTTCGGTAATCTCCCACATCTTTAATCTTTAGACCCAATTAAGGCTTACAGATATCCCTAAACTTCTGCCTGAGAGTAAGTAGATGTGCGCCCCTAGTCAAGGGGGGTCTTAGGGGATTCATTTAACGAAATCTTTGGGGGGTTCTAGGGGGGTATCCATAATATTCGACAGGTTTGAGGGTGAGTATTCTTCCTGACCCTCCTGTGTATCAATTTCCGCCAATGTTGACAGCACCGATAGGAGATTGCAGGTTTTTGGGCCGGTAGGGTCTGTCATGACATCGATTAACTCTTCGTCGAAATTCAAGTTCATGGGTTCAGGCGACTTTACCATATTGAAAGCCTGAAACCTTCTGGGTTCTGGATGTCCATAAGTTCGTCACCCACAGCAAGGGCAAGCACGCCATTTTTGGTAGCAAAATTGACCACACTCTTGGCTACGTGCAGAGAAGCCACTGCGCCGATAAGCTTTCTGTCCGAGAATTCCGGAAAATAATCCCTGATACGTGAAATGGTTCGCAGCAAATGTTGCACATCTCTGGAAGTGAGTGAACTCTTCGTCTCATTCACCAGAACATAGTCCTTGCATTCGGCTATCACGTCAAATTCACGAGTCTTTTCCCGATCACCTCTGAATG
>CALDNG010000208.1 GCA_937915285.1 uncultured Desulfomonile sp.
AGGTATCCCGATCAAAAGCTCCATGAGCTTGCCGGCGCCGACCATTTGGGCTGTGAGATAAAAAGTCGAGACTGCGACTGTGGATATTGCAGCGGCTGCCCTAACCGGCTTGGGGTTCGATCTGAAGGAGAGAATGTCACCCATGGTGAACTTACCGGCGTTCCTGCACGGCTCAGCCACGATCAAGAGCACTGTGACATAGGCTACCAGCCAGCCGACCGAATACATGAATCCGTCATAGCCGTAAAGTGATATAAGTCCGGCGATTCCGAGGAATGAGGCAGCGGACATGTAATCACCAGCGATGGCCCAGCCGTTCTGCGTTCCTGTGATCGCTCCACGCGCCGCGTAAAAATCAGCGGTAGTCTTGGTTCTGCTTGCCGCCCACACTACCACCCCTAGTGTTATGGCGATGATAAACAGGAACATCGCTATGGTAATCGTTCTGTTCGCCTCAACCTTTGTTGGCGCCGCTGCCTTCGCTTGAGCCGTTATGGCTGAGGCTATGGCGCTCTCCGGACCCGCAATGGAAACATCAGGGGTCAATGAAACCATCAACACGCCCATACACAGGGCTAACGCCACAAAAAGCGTTAATCTTTTCATGTTCCCATTCCTCCTTATCGCAGTTTCAGTTCGTCAATGAGTTCATTGGTAAGACGATCTGATACCCTGTTTGCCCACGAGGCGTAATAGATGGCTATTGCCCATGAAACAAAGAATTGCGACAAAGCGAAAAGGTAACCGATGTTGATGCTCCCGAAAACCTTGATGCTGAAAAAACCAGGAGCTGCTCCAGCCCCAATCGGGAGCAGAAAATAATAGACTGTGGAGAAAATCCACCAACCGAAAAGAAAAGCAGTTTTTCTTTTGTGGATCTCGATAAATTTGGGATTCCTCGCAATTGCAGCCCAATCTTCCTGTTTCTGTGCCACGGCGAATTACTCCTTCCTGGGAATAGTTTCGGAGAAATTCTCTCAGTTCTCCGCTTAGCCAGACGTTTCTGCGTAACCAAGGCCAGGCCGCAATCCGGTCTTTAATCCCCCTCTATGATTCGGCCAAGCCAGAAATAAATAAAAAATGAGACAAGAAATTTGTCGAGATAAGTTCACCCTTGAAAAACGCTAACTGACTCCATACACCAGTACTGTTCCGGAGGAGATCGCCCATTGAGGGAAACCAGCATCTGCTTTCTATCAAATATTTCCAGGGAAAATGACTGATAGTCCCTGATTCGACTGAACACGGGTAATGCAAGCTGGCGCATACATTTCAGAATGCAATCAGAACACATGAAAAGACCAATACGCATATCTAATACAAGGGATCTCGATGACTCAGGAAAACAAAGAGCGTGGCAAGTCAGGGGCAGGTGTGCGATCAGAACAAGCTTGCAACCCGAAAACACCCCGGCAGAAGCCTTGTTCCTGATTCGCAACGAAAAGTTGGAAATGCGATGACGCACTGTAGAATCTCCATTGTCGGTCAAAAATACTCTGGTAGGCTCAGTTATTCCACCAACTGGATTCTTTGTCAGTTTGTCGATATCTATCTACGGTTGTGATAAAGTGGTTGTTTTTTTGTGTTAAAAAGAAATGCTATTTTTATCTATATTGTGATCGCTTGTTAAGCTCAAAGAGGAAATATCCGCCCACACCGTAAAGTTAGCCTGATAAAGTGGCTGATGTCAACCAAAACTTTTTAGCTTTGGTTAGTCAGGCTGTAATAGAATGAAATACTTATGTAATTAGTTTTTTAACCTTTGAATGATTTTCTTGGTCGAGTTTCCAGAAAATGCTTGCGATATAATCCCAAAGCGCTTAAAGATGGAACTCTCCTTATTGAAACGGGCGCTTCGCTGAAGCTATCGACTTTTATATAAATTGAGCTGAAAACTGGTTTAGAGGGTAAGCGCTCCCGCGGAATCGTGGCCTTGCGGTCATGTCAAGAATCGGATGTTCTTTTGAAAATATATAACCCCCGTCTTTAAGGGGTCCAACGCGTCTTTTGTTCAAGAACGGGCAGGGTGAGTCCAAAGACACGTTTGTGAGCCGGAGGCGCCTTCGGCCATGAAAGCGAAACGGGTTTCCGCCTGCAAGTTTGAAGGATGATATGCGGACTGGTTTGGCTGACTATCGGGTTCATAAAATTTCCTAACATTCTCTCACAATCATTTCACGGGGGTGAAAATGAACTACCTTGAAGCTTACAAAGAATCTCTGGAAAGCCCGGAATCTTTCTGGGGCAGGGCGGCTGAAGAGATATCCTGGGACGCGCGATGGGACAATGTCCTGGATGACTCAAAACTTCCTTTTGTTAAGTGGTTCAGTGGCGGAAAGCTCAACACCTGCTACAACGCAGTGGATCGTCATGTGGAGGCGGGGCGTGGCGATCAGGTGGCCGTCATTTATGATAGCCCGGTTACTGATACGACCAGAAAAATCACCTACAGCGAACTGCTCGACAGGGTATCTAAAGTCGCCGGAATGTTGAAGACTCTTGGGGTAACCAAAGGGGATACGGTGCTGGTTTACATGCCGATGATTCCGGAGGCGTTATTGTCAATGCTGGCCTGCGCCCGCCTCGGGGCAATCCATTCGGTGGTCTTTGGGGGCTTTGCTCCTCGTGAACTGGCTGTGAGAATTGATGACGCCAAACCCAAGGTGATCCTTTCTGCGTCTTGCGGAATTGAAGTCAAGCGAGTCATACCCTACAAACCGCTACTGGATGAAGCGATCCAGATAGCACAACACAAGCCGGAAAAATGCATTATATATCAGCGTGAAATGTCGAAAGCCGACATGTCGCCTGGCATGGATTATGACTGGATGGAGCAGGAACTGTCGGCTGTCCCAACAGGGTGTGTCTCGGTAGAAGCCACCGACCCTCTCTACATACTTTACACATCAGGCACCACCGGCAAGCCCAAGGGCGTTGTCAGGGACAATGGTGGCCATGCCGTGGCCTTGCGCTGGAGCATGAAACACATTTACAACATTGGCCCTGGAGACGTTTGCTGGGCGGCCTCGGATGTCGGATGGGTGGTCGGTCACTCCTATATAGTTTATGCCCCCCTCTTTACCGGAGCCACAACCATTCTTTTTGAAGGCAAGCCAGTGGGGACCCCGGATCCTGGAGCCTTCTGGCGTGTCATTTCAGAGCACAAGGTAAAAGCGCTTTTTACAGCCCCGACTGCTATCAGGGCTATCAAACGCGAAGATCCAAATGGTGTGTTTCTGAAGAAATACGACCTGACGAATTTTGAAACCCTCTTTCTTGCAGGTGAGAGGACTGACCCTGACACGTATTACTGGGCCACGAATCTACTCGATCGCCCTGTAATTGATCACTGGTGGCAAACTGAAACGGCTTGGGCAATTGCAGGAAATTTCAAGGGCTTGGAATTCTTCGATATAAAACCGGGTTCAGCTACCAAGCCCATGCCTGGATATAACCTTAAGATTCTCGATGCCGCAGATGGGCGTGAACTGGGGCCAAACGAAAATGGGGTCATCTGCATAAAGCTTCCTCTCCCACCGGCTAATCTGCCAACACTCTGGAATGACGATCAGCGTTTTGTCGAATCCTACATGAGCCCTTATCCGGGATATTACCTGACCGGTGACGGCGGTTATGTCGATGAGGACGGCTATGTGTTCGTGATGGGCAGGATAGACGATGTTATTAATGTAGCGGGTCACAGGCTCTCCACAGGAGGCATGGAGGAGATTCTCGCAAAACATCCTGCTGTAGCGGAATGCGCGGTGGTGGGCGCTTATGACAACCTCAAGGGGCAGGTTCCGCTTGGGTTTGTGGTTCTCAAGGCTGGGGTCACACAGGATAGGGAGGAGATACTCAAGGAGTTGGTCCAGATGGTTCGTAACGACATCGGCGCTGTAGCCTCATTCAAAAAGGCGGTCATTGTGGACAGACTTCCCAAAACGCGTTCAGGAAAGGTGCTCAGAGGGACAATGCGTAAGATAGCGGACGGCGAGGAATTTTCGGTACCGTCCACGATTGATGATCCTCTTATCCTTCAGGAAATAGGGAGTGCGCTAAAATCCATCGGTTATGCTGTGGAATAACCCTGATCAGATGGCAGGGCGGCGTTGCTCTGGGAGACCATGAGGTCTTTCAGAGTGACGCACCCTGTGGTTTTAAGCTTGTGAGCCAGATAGACAAACAGGTACGCTGTCTGGATGGCGTCTTCCAGGGCGTCATGTTTCTCAAACAATGGCAGGCTGTATTTTACTGCGAGCTTGTTGAGATTAAACGAATTCTCCACTGGGTCATCAGAATATACGTGACGTCTCTTGTATTCCTCGTAAGATTGAGCGAGCTTCAAGGTGTCCAGCCAGACGTTGCTCAAAGTCCCTCTGAAATGCTTTTTTAAGGCTTTTCCAAGGAAAGTCAGGTCTATTTTTAGGAAGTGCCCAACCAGCACGGCTCCTCTGCAGTATTCTATGAAATCGGGCAGAATTTCTTCCAGTGGCGGGGCGTTTTCTATCTGCTGTGGGGTAATACGGTGAATTAAGGTGCTGTCCTTGGGCAGCGGTCTGGAGGGACGGGCGTAACAGCAAAAAGCCCCGCCCATCATTATCCTGAGATTTTTTACTTTGACTGCGCCGATTGAAACTACTTCGCCGTGTTTTGGATCCAGGCTTGTAAGTTCAGTGTCCAACACTACGTATTCATAATCCTCTAATGGCTTGTTCCTGTCAAAGGTCTTGAAATAATTCCTGTTCTCAACTATGAGTTCGTGTTTCCCAAAACCAAGCCATTCAAGAAGTGTTTTCAAATTACCAATCCATTACTCAAGGACACGGAATTCGTTTTTCAGATAACCCTGAAGCCGGTTTATGACTTCAAACGCATCTTTCAGGGTGTGTTTTTCGCGATCACTGAGTTCTAGAGGGTCTATGTAATTGTCAGGATGTTTACCTTCTTCGATCATCCGAATCTGATGGACGAGCCTGATCTGCATCTGGAATTCGTAGGCTTCCATGGTCTCGGCGTAGAGTTCCTGCGGTATGAGCCCGTTCTCACCTAGTATCTGAATTCTGCCGAGGGTGTTGGTTTCCCTGAGCCCATGCCTCAGGGCCATCACCCGGGCAAAATCCACAAAAGGAACCAGGCCGCGTGTCTTGAGGTCCAGCCGGTTTTTGTACTTTCCGTCCTTTTCTACGAGAAAATTCTTGAAAAAAGATAGAGGAGATTTTGTGGACATACAGTCTCTGGCAAGATGCATCAGGAAAATGCCCCTGTTGGGCGCCTGATTGACAACATAATCCCTTAGCCTTTCGGCCAGTTCCGTCTGTCCGTAGCCGGCCCTGAAATCGAAGAAGATAGTGGCGTGTAAGACGGCCTGCGGCTCTGGAGCGTTCATCCAGTTATCAAAATAATTCCTCCAGACCGCGTAAGGTTTCCTCCATTTGGGATTGGAAGCCATTATTTCTCCCTTGCACAGGGTATATCCGCATGCGGCAAGATGTTTCACAGCAAGGTTACCGAATCTCCTGAAAAACAGTTTGGCGTCCTTAACGTAATCCCAACCCTCCGGAGGCGTCTCGTAAATAAGCGCGTTGTCCTGGTCTGTGAAGAAGGTTTGCTCTCTCCTTCCTTCACTGCCCATGGTGAGCCAGTTGAAAGGATAAGGCGCCGGACCGAGTTCCTGGTCTACCAGTCCTATGACCCTGCTCACAATGTGGTCGTTCAGTATTGATATCATTCTGGTGACGTCGTTTGCCTTGGCCCCCTCAAGGATGAGCGACCTGACGATCAGAGGCATTTTCCTGGAAAGTGGATACAGACCTTCAACTATCTTTTGCGCCACTATCTCGCGGTAGAGTGAAATGGGAGAGTCACCTTGATCGACCATTATGTCATGCGCCGAGATTACCCCAGAGATGCCGTTGGCGCTTTCCACGGCAAGGTGATGGGTCTGGGAGTGCATCATCTCCACCAGGGCATCGAAGCATATCTTTTCGTCAGAAATCGTTTTAACCGGAGACGACATGATATGTCGCACGGCCGTAGATGTATCCATCCCCTTGGCGACGACCTTGTTTCTCAGGTCATTATCTGTAACAATTCCTATGACCTGTCCTGACGGGTCGGTTACCAGTAGAGAGCCTATCCGGTTATCGGACATGCTTGCCGCCACCTGCTTAACCGAGGCGTCGGCTGAAATGGTTTCCATCTGACGCTTTATAACGTCCTTGATGGGAGAATTGAAAAGTCTGAGGCTTTCTTCCGGTCTGGGTTGGAGCTTCTGGCTCCTTATCTGCTCATACACACCACCAACGACTTCTCTCGACAGGCGCTCCCAGAGGTTAGCCGCAAAATCAGGCCTCTCCCGAATCAGTTCCATGAACGTGTCGCGTTCGAGCATATAACAAAAAGTGTCTTCTACTGCTGTGACGTCAAAGACCGATTTCCCACCGCTAATTATTGACAGAGTCCCGAAATACTCGGCCTCCTCCCTCATATCCTTCAACGTTCGACCGTCCACCGGATCTACCGACTCTATACGGACACCACCCCTCTGGATGAAATATAGGTGTTCGACATTCGATACCTCCTGTTCAAGGATTTTGGAGCCACCAGGAAAAAAATCCAGGATCGTCTTCCCGGCGAGCTTCCTCAAAACGGATATGCCTAGCTCATTGAAAGGCTCCACTTTCTTCAGGAACTGAACTACTGCTATAGGATCGGCAAAATTTGTTTCTGTAGTCTGGTTCATGGTATCTCCAAGATGCAGGAATTATAGAGTAAAACTGTCTCAGATCAGGTGAATCTGTTTCTCACGATGTCAGTAATCCTCGTCATGACCGAAAAAGTATCCTTGAGCATCAAACGTTCCATGTTTGACAGGTCAGCTATTATCATGAAGCTGTCCGGCGCTATGCCTAACTCCAACTGCCTCAACTGGTTAAGCACAAATAGCTGCACATTGAATTCATATGCGCGGGAAATGTCCCGAATGCTTGATTCGCTGAAAATTCCACGGTCAGCCAGAGTTTTAAGCCTGCCCAAGGTGTTGGTTTCACTGATGCCATAGTTGAGAGCCATTAATCGGGCAAAATTTATGAAAGGATCTACCAGCCTGGTCTGTATATCGATACTGGCGCTGGATGAGCCATCGGGCTCGACAGCGCTATCCCTGAAAAAAGTCACCGGAGAAGAATTTCTCAGGAAATCCTGGGCAATCATTTTCATGAGCCTGGTAGCTCTTGGAATTTGCTCGGACAGGGCCTTCCTGAGTTTGACTCCCAAAGAGACTTCCGAGTATAGGGGTCTGAAGTCCATAATCTCCTGGGTGACCTTGAGGTCCGGCAAGAATGGATCCATCAGAGATTTCGAAAGATATTCTGTCCATCCGGAGAGCGACATCCTGAAACGTGGGTTTGTAGCGCAAATCCTGGTCCGAGAAGGCCCCGTGCAACATGACTGAATGGCTTTGGCCACCATGTCTGAAAAAGCCTCGAGGTAAGAAATGGCAGATGCGACCTGTTGTGAATCTGCACAATCATCATAAACGATCCCATTGTCATTTGACGGATAGAGGTTTGTCTCCCTCCTGCCAGAATCACCAAAAAGAAGTCTTGTGAAGGGTATTGGGCTCGGTCCCAGTTGCTTTTGAGCCAAAGACATGATCTTTGAAACAAAACGGTCATTCATCAAGGCTACCAGCGTAAGAATATGGCTCGCCCTTGCGCCCTGTTCAATGAGTCTCCTGGCAATCGAGGGCAGTTTTTGATGAAAAAGACGGAGATCATCTGCGCTTGTCTGGGCGTTGATATCCCGGAGGAGGACTACCGGAGCGGCCACCTGGTTGACCATTATGTCATGGGCGCTTACTATGCCCACGATGTCCGACCCATGCTGGACTACCAGATGAGTAATCTGCTCCCTGATCATTTTTATCATTGCTTCGAAACATACCGCCTGCGCAGGTATAGTCTTGATTGGGCTGGACATGATGGTATCGACAGGCGATTCATAATCGAGATTCTGAGCAACGACCTTGCTCCTCAAATCCTTTTTGGTAACTATACCCGATATATTGCCAGTATTGTCCCTGACCAGGACCGATCCCAGTCCCTGACTGGCCATCAGTTTTCCTACCTCCAGAACTGTGGATGTGCGGTCGACAATCACCAGCGACTTTCTGATAATCTGGGAAACCCTGGTTGAAAAGTAATCAAATCTCTGGACGTCTGTCGTCTGAATCCTGCCTGTCCTGAGTACTGCATAGGCCTCGGACATCTTGTCCTCGGTAAGGCCCTGCCTGAAGTGTTTTTCCAAACCAGGATTGCGCTCGATCAGATTTGAAAAAACATCCTTGTGCGCCAGCAAGCAAAAAGTATCTTCAACAGCCTCAACATGGACGTCCGGTCCAGTGTTGGAAAGAATCCATTCAGCACCGAAAATCGAACCCTCACCTCCCAGATCTCTCAAGGCTACGTGATCCAGATCCGTCCTTACAAATACCTTGACGGCGCCTCGCTGAATGATGTGCAGATATTCAATCGGTTGACTGCCCTGCCTGAATATAATTGAACCCTTGGGAAAGCACTCCACCTGTAGAGAGTCAACAAATTCGGACAACTGTTCCTGGTCCAGTCGGTTGAACGGCAGGGTTGAGCTTAGAAACTGGCAGATGACTGTGGGCGCCATGTCAACCTTTGTTTTGGGAATGGGCTGAAAGCCGCTATCTAATCGGAAATAGGATTTGTTGGAGAGGCCCCTGTAATATTAAGTAAATTAACAAGTTACCCAGCCAAAGTCGGCATTGGCGATTTCTCAGATAGAGGATGAACATGTCGGACAGTCAATGTTGAAAAACTGACGAAACTTTTTTCTCGCACTTAACAACAGCTTAACCATGAGATACTTACGGTGTCCAGAAAATCTTTTTCCCAAAATCCCGTCAGAAACCTAAACGTACTTGACAACTGGCAGATCAACGGTGTATCAGAAAACAATATACATGATTTTCCTTCTAACCAACAATATCTTATCCAGGTAAAAACGATCGTGCCAGACATGACTGCGTGTCAGGGCGTTATATTGTGAAAGCTTTTGTTAAGAGGTTTTTTCGGCGGTGATCAGATGGTCGCGTCGAGTCAAAAGTGGGTTTCACATATTTTCGTGGACTATATCGACAATGGGTGATGATGTCGTCAACTGAACATAGCGTCTCTGAAAGCAGCTAAGGATTCAAATCTGTTAAAATCGGCTTTTTTTGGAAGGGGGATAAACTGGACAGGGCAAGGTTTAGTTTGTTCACAACTTTTGTGACTCCCCTCTTTATCCAACAACATCTTACAGAAGGAGGGTTTTGCTATGGATGACGCCCCGAAATGGTATGACTCACACTTGGAAAAGTACAAGGATGTCGCCTTCATCAAGGGGATGGACGAGTACAAGGCCATGTACGAGGAGTCATTGAAAAATCCTGATGCTTTCTGGGGGCAAAAGGCCAAAGAGTTTCTTGTCTGGCAGAAGGATTGGGACACAGTCCTGAACTATGATTTCCACAAAGCCACTATTGAGTGGTTTAAGGGTGGAGTCCTCAACGCATGCTACAACTGCCTGGACAAGCATGTTGATGCGCTGAAGAACAAGGTCGCCTATTACTGGGAGGGAGATAATCCGAACGAGTCCAGGACAGTCACCTATCTTGAACTCTACGACCAGGTCAACAAGTTTGCAGCGGTGCTTAAGGCGAAGGGGGTCAAAAAGGGTGATCGAGTGATCATCTATATGCCCATGATAGTTGAACTATCCGTGGCGATGCTGGCTTGCGCCCGCATCGGAGCCATACACAGTGTGGTCTTCGGTGGGTTCAGCGCTGAATCTATTGCCAGTCGTGTTCAGGACTGTGGAGCTAAAACCGTTATTACAGTGGACGGTGGTTTCCGGGGTGGGAAGCCTTTGGCCCTCAAAAAGACGGTGGATGAAGCGCTCAAGCAATGTCCTGACGTTTCGACGGTCATAGTGTTCAACCGATGTGGAATGGACATTCAGCTTGACCCGGCCAAAGAGGTTTGGTGGCACGAGGCAATCGCTGATCCTAATTTACCGGCGTACGTAGAGCCAGAGCCTATGGAAGCAGAGGATCCACTCTTTATTCTCTACACAAGCGGAAGTACCGGTAAGCCAAAGGGTGTGGTGCATACCCAGGCAGGTTATCTCCTGTATGCTGCCCTGACATGCAAGCTAACATTCGACCTGAAACCGGAAGAGACCTTTTGGTGCACAGCCGACATAGGCTGGATCACCGGTCACACTTACAGTGTTTACGGCCCATTGATCAACGGTTTC
>CALDNG010000209.1 GCA_937915285.1 uncultured Desulfomonile sp.
GGGGATCGAGGCGGAGGCGGTTAATTCTTTGGAACAATTTATCGATGTTGCCGGGAAGCTGACGCCCAATCTGGTGATAGTGGAGGACGACACACGCACCAACTGCGGAATACTGGCCATCCGTCATGCGCTCGGAATCTCGTGGATGGTATCCTCGATCCTGGTGAGCCCACTGGGTGAAGATGAAATCCATGAGAGGGCAGAAGGCCTGGGGATTCTTGGCAGCATGAGTTCACTTGATGATACAAAAAAACTGAATGAGCTTCTGGACTCTTTTGACAGACTCAGGCCGCAATGACCGAATTACCGTGTAGTCTGAGACCTACACCATCCCCGGGGACCCGATAAAACCATCTCTCGATGAAATAAAATGGCTTGATCCGATCCCTGGAGTCTTGCCTATTTCGCTCTTCATTGGTAATGTTTGGATTGTCCGCAGGACAAATCTCAATTGCTGATGAAATCCCGGGCGTGTCTTGTTACTTAACAATCTGAAATTATCAGTAAAATACCAACCGCCGATGAGGGCCATGATTATCGCTTTGCTGCCTTCAACTGCGATGGGGGTTTATTTTTTTGGCTGGCGCTCACTGACTCTGGTCGTCTTCTCCTGCATGGTGGCATACCTGACCGAAGTAATATTTGAGACATATCGTAATGGAAGTCCAACCGAGAGTGTGATTGTATCAGGGGCCCTCTACGGTTTGAGCCTTCCGCCTTACACTCCGCTTTGGATAGCCGCTGTTGGAATGATTTTCGGGATCGTTTTCGGTAAGCAGGTTTTTGGGGGATTCGGTCGAAATGTGTTCAATCCTGCTATAGTGGGACGTAGCTTTGTTTATGTTTGTTTTCCTCTGAGCCTTACGTCGCAATGGATGGCGCCGACGGATCAGTGGTGGGGCCGTTTGAACCTTTACACTGACCTGGACGCCATGACTACTGCCACACCCCTGGTGAGTTTCAAACAAAATGCGACTTTGACCAGTCTCCCTGATCTGTTTTGGGGAAATATCTCGGGTTGTATCGGCGAAACCTGTGTGCCGGCCATTTTGATTGGAGGCGCATACATTCTCTACAAAGGCGCGGCTGACTGGCGCTATCCATTGTCATGCATTGCCGGAGCCATGTCCCTGAATGCAACCCTCAATTTGATGGGCGTTCCGAACGTTCTTGATCCGATGAGAAATCTTCTGTCAGGCAGCCTTCTTTTCGGGGCATTTTTCATGGTGACAGAACCTGTATCAGGATGCGCCAGGCCTCAGGCAAAGCTGGTCTACGGGTTTTTAATCGGTTGCCTGTGGATAATTATCAGGAGTTTCTCGGGATTTCCAGAGGCCACTTCCTTTGCAATCCTTCTGGGAAACACATTCGGGCCTCTCTTCGATGAGGCGGTAATGGCTTGGGAACAAAGACGGAAATCTCAGTCTTTAGCGACATGAAATGAGCTTTATCAGGAATATAGCATTCATTTTCGTAATTGCCTTCATATTCGCCGGGCTCACGTCCGGAGTTAATATGGCCTTGTCCAACAGGATACATCTCAACGAACAGACCCGTGTCAGCAAGCAACTACTTGAGGTTCTGGCCATTCCCTACCCGGCCGAATCCAGCCCGGAAAACATCCGGCAGATCGAATCGAGGCGAGTAAAATCAGCGAAGTTGGATAAGGAAGAAATCTTTGCGGGATTCAATGAGAACGGCAAGCTTGAGCGATATGCCTTTCCGGTATCCGGCAAAGGCCTGTGGGGATCCATACAGGGATTTGTCGCTTTGGACAGTAATCTATCAAGAATTGATGGAGTAATTTTCACATCTCATGTTGAGACTCCCGGACTGGGTGCAAGGATTGATGAGAAGTGGTTCAGGGACCAGTTCAAGGGCTTGGACCTCACTAAAAAGGCTTCACCCGAAAAATATGTACGAGTGGAATCAGGCGCCAAAGGGGCTGTCAACAGGGTTGATTCCATAACCGGAGCGACCATTACCTCAGTATCAGTCGAGAAAATGATCAACACTGACATACAGTCCATATTGTCTCAGAGGGAAACCATCAGGGGGATTGATTGGCAGTCTCTTCCAAAAAAATAGCGCTGGACGGTATCTGGTATAACAACCCTATTTTCAGGCAGGTCTTGGGAATATGTTCGACACTCGCGGTCACAAACCTTGTGACCAATACAGCGGTGATGTGTCTAGGGTTGATATATACCAATGCGGTGTCTTGCTTCACTGTATCGGCCCTGAGGACAATAACGCCTTTCAGACTTAGAATAATATCCTCAACCCTGATCATAGCCGCCTATGTAATAGTTCTTCACAATTTCCTGATGGCCTATTTGCCTGAGATCAGCGCCCAGTTGGGTCCTTATGTGGGCCTCATAATCACGAACTGCATAGTCCTCGGGAGAGTTGAAGCATTTTCAATCCAGAACAAGCCGATACCGGCGCTTATCGACGGAGTATCATCAGCAGTGGGGTATTCCATGGTACTGCTGCTCATAGCGGTCATCAGGGAAGGTTTGGGATTCGGATCGGTCGCCGGCATCAGCCTGCCGTTTGAATTCACCAAATGGACCATAATGGTAATGGCGCCTGGGGCGTTCTTCATGTTAGCCATAGTGGTCTGGATAGCCAGGTGGTGGGGAATGCGCACTGAAGAGGCGCAGAAAACGTCAAAATGACCCACCTCAGGCTAATTGAGACGAGTTAGGGAATTATTTTTTTAGAATTGTCAGGAGAAAACCATGCAGGAAGTTGGGGCCTTCGTAATATTCTTTGCCTCAATATTCACCAGTAACATCCTGTTGACCAACTTTTTGGGTATGTGCTCGTACCTTTCTGTGTCACGCGAAATAAAGACTGCCTGGGGGCTTGGACTGGCGGTGGTTTTCGTCATGACCATAACGTGTGTGGCCAATTATCTGGTTTATTATCATATACTCGTGCCTCTGCAGCTCGAATACCTTGAATACATAGCCTTCATCATAGTGATTGCTGCCCTGGTTCAGGTTGTAGAGATGATCATTGAAAGGACTTCAGATCGGCTTTACGCTTCTCTGGGAATTTTCCTGCCCCTAATCACTGTGAATTGCGCTGTTCTTGGCGCCGCCCTGTTCCTGATAATAAGGAAATATGATTTTTATCAGTCGCTTGCATACGGCGCGGGCAGCGGTATAGGCTGGATGTTGGCGATAATGGCGCTTGCAGGGATACGCGCTAAAATGTCGAGGCGTTCAAAGGTCATTCCAGCGCTGGAAGGGCCGGGAATAGTGCTTATAATTACCGGCATCATAGCGCTGGGTTTCATTGGATTCAGCGGGATTGTCCAGATCAATTAATATTCGAAAAGGACCTCATCTTGTCTTTGAGTTATTTCACTCCTGCATTTTCAAGAGCCTGGCTTCGTACTGTTCTGGGCATCATAATCCTGTTGGCCCAACGTTACCTTATAAGCTACGGG
>CALDNG010000210.1 GCA_937915285.1 uncultured Desulfomonile sp.
ATAGAGGAGGCGGCTCTCACAGGTGAGTCGGTTCCAGTGGAGAAAAGCGCTCACGTGTTCCTCGGAGAGGACATCCCGTTGGGTGACAGGCACAACACGGCTTTCATGGGAACGCTAATCACTTATGGACGCGGTAGCGGCATAGTCGTGGCCACCGGCATGCACACCCAGATGGGACTCATAGCGGAGATGCTCCAGACATTGGAGGCTGAACCCACTCCTTTGCAGGAGCGTCTGGACCAGCTTGGCAGACAGCTTGGTTACGGCGCCTTGGGGATTTGTGCCCTGGTGTTTCTAGTGGCCCTGTTTAATCAGACCAAGTTGAGCATGATTACTGCTCCTGACGGTGGATTCCTTATCTACTTGCAGCATTTTTCGGCCGAATTAACCGAATTCTTCATGATTGCAGTTAGCCTTGCCATAGCAGCGGTACCTGAGGGGCTTCCTGCAGTGGTTACAATTACGCTAGCATTGGGAATGCGCGAGATGATCAAGCGCCATGCGCTCATCCGACGTCTGGCTGCTGTTGAAACCCTTGGTTCAGCGAGCGTAATCTGTTCTGACAAAACCGGAACGCTTACACAAAACCAGATGACTGTGGTTAAGCTCTGGGTGGACAATCACGGATTCGGGGTGACCGGTGAGGGTTACACTCCGAAAGGTGAATTCACCCTGAATGGCCAGACAGTCGACATGAAACTGCACCCCGGGGCAATGGCGGCTCTCAGGGCAGTGGTGCTTTGCTCGGACGCCTATCTGGAGGTTTCAGACGGTTCGGACTACCGAGTGATAGGCGATCCTACAGAGGGGGCGCTGGTAGTTGCCGCAGCCAAGGCAGGCGCCCACAGGGCCAGTCTTGAGAAGGTGTATCCACGGGTATGTGAGGTCCCGTTCGATTCTGAACGAAAGTGCATGTCCACAGTTCAGAACATTCTTGATAAAGAGAATGAGTTTGGGCTTCCGGGAAACTTTTCGGGCTCATCCGGTAGCCTTTATGTTGCGACTTGCAAGGGCGCTCCTGACGTTATCATGCAAATATGCACGCATTATCAGGGGATAGATGGAGATCCGGTCCCGTTAACAGATGAAATGCGCTCTAAAATTATATCAGCGAATGAATCGATGGCGCGTGAGGCGCTGCGCGTGCTTGCGGTTTCGTATCGAGTCGACCCTGCCGCCCCAGAGGAGGCCACAGCCAAGTCAATTGAGCAGAACCTGGTATTCCTCGGACTTTTTGGAATCATTGACCCGGCCCGCCCAGAAGTCATTCCGGCTGTTACCAAAGCTCGACAGGCAGGCATACGCACAATAATGATCACTGGAGATTATCCGGATACAGCAGCAGCCATAGGACAATCAATCGGACTGATTGAACCCGGCCACAGGGTCATGTCCGGAGCTGAACTCGACAAACTTGATAGTCAGTCGCTAGTTGGGATTCTGCAGGACACGGATGTATTTGCAAGGGTCAATCCTGAGCATAAAATGCGTATAGTCGATGGACTAAAACAGACCGGTGAAGTGGTCGCAATGACGGGAGATGGAGTCAACGACGCTCCCGCTCTAAAACGATCAGACATCGGTATAGCTATGGGCATAACCGGCACTGATGTGGCCAAGGAAACCGCAGACATGGTCCTGACCGATGACAACTACGTCAGCATAGTGGACGCCGTTGAACAGGGCCGAATAATTTACTCCAACATCCGAAAGTTCGTCTTTTTTCTACTTTCTTCTAACGTAGCAGAGATATTGATAATCTTCATACCAACCCTGTTTGCTTTGCCCAGTCCTCTGACAGCTATCCAGCTTTTGTGGCTTAACATGGTCACAGATGGCGCCCCTGCCCTGGCGCTTGCAAAGGAAAAGGGTGATCCCGACGTTATGATGCGACCTCCAAGGCCGAAGTCAGAGCCGATCATTCATGGTCCCATGAGACTGGGGATTTTCGTCCAGGCAATCGCACAAACAGTAGTTACGCTGGGCGCCTTCTACTTGGGGCTTGTCTGGACGCTTCAGGCAAACAACTCCCTTCCAGCTGATGTTAACCCACTTCTGTTCGTACTCGGGCATGACTGGACAGGTATAAATGTGCAGACTGCTGAGACCATGGCTTTTGTGACTCTATCCTTGTGCGAGCTATTCCGTGCATTTACCGTTCGCTCAGAGAGATTGTCCATATTCCAGATAGGACCGTTTTCAAACATTTATCTGGTATGGGCAGTAGCCTTGTCGACTGTATTGCTGGTCATGACAGTTTTGGTTCCATTCTTCAATCCGATATTCAATACCAGTCCTCTTAGTCTGACCGAATGGCAGATAGTATTGGGCCTAGCTTTAATGCCAGCAGTTGTTGAGGAAATAACCAAGTGGTATTTGCGAATTAAGGGCTAGTCTCTGCCTTTATCTCCGTCCGTCGTAATTCGGTCACAGCTATCGACTGTCGACGGACGGACTGCCCCCTTTCAATCAGAAAAAACCAAGCGGCTTTCGCATTCCAATGAATGTCGACCGCCAGATCCCCCTTTTGGTCGACAGCAGTATAGGCGGCTTACCTTCGCAAATCCAGAACGTCGCAAAATTGACATTATTGTAACATGTTATCGCCTCGACGGATCGTTGACTTGATTTGTTGTCAATGGTATTAGTCACATTGAGAAAATAGATTCGGCGCGATTCGGTTTACTCAATTCAAAGGGGGGCGTAATTAACGAGAGATTGATTACTGTGCGAATGATTCTGGATAGATAAATGCAAGGACATTGCATGGGACTGGAACCCTTTGACAGACGTAAGTGTTATCAACTGCCTCTGAAGGATTTTGAACGGAGGCTCGGGAGCAGCCATGGATTCAAAGAAAATAGGTCGGCGAAAATTTATCAAGGGGTCTTCATCACTAGCCCTTGGTTTAGCTAGTATAC
>CALDNG010000211.1 GCA_937915285.1 uncultured Desulfomonile sp.
GAAATTTTAACGCCTCCTTGATAAGCGGTACTACGTCGATGATTGTCTTTTCGGATTGGGAGCGCCGACTGAATGTAAGTATCTGTTTGACCATTTGACCAGCTCGTTCTGAGGCTACTATTATTTCGTTAACATACGACGTAGCAGCCTCGTCGCTCTTGACATGATCCAGCGCAAGTTCGGCATATCCGATGATGCCAAAAATTATGTTATTGAAATCATGAGCTATTCCACCTGCCAAGGTGCCTATGGCCTCCATTTTCTGCGATTGGGCCAACTGTTCCTGCATTAGCCTCTCCTGCGTGACATCCCGATTCACCGAGACGTAGGCAACCGGAACGCCAGACTCATCCTTGACCGGAGATATGGTGGCGTTCTCGTAGGCAATCAGGCCATTCTTGCGACGGTTCTTGAGCAGGCCGGACCACATCCTTCCACCGCTAATAGAATCCCACATGAACTTGTAGAATTCTTCATCATGTTCACCGCTTTTCAGAATCCTCGGGTTTTGTCCTATAGCTTCGTCACGGGAATAACCCGAAATGCTTTCAAATGCAGGGTTGACGTACTGTATTACACCGTGGGGGTCGGTGATCATGATCGAGTCTCCCGATTGTTCTACTGCAGTGGCCAGCAGTTTTCGCCTCTGTTCGGAATTTACTCTTGCGGTTATGTCACGCGCTGTTCCGACCGTTCCCAGTATCTTACCGTTGCTGTCAAATATCGGGGTCTTTATGGTCTCAATCCAGCCAATAGCATTTCCAATGTCAGCCACTGGCTCCTCAACAATCTTGGTCACACCTGATTTCATGACCTCAAAATCATCGGCTATATATGCAGCGGCCAGTTCTTCAGGCCACACATCGTAGTCGGTTTTGCCCGCAATCTGATCGGAAGGGGTTCCGCATGACCTCGCGAAGGCTTCATTGATAATTATGAAATGACTTTGGGAATCCTTAAGCCAGACGAGATCGGGGATATTGTCTATCAGGGCCTTTGTCTGAAGATAGTGCGTCTTGAGAACCTCTTCATACTGCTTCTCCTTGCTGATGTCTCGAAAAACCACGGTGGAAAAAGTATTCCCGGTTTCATCCTGAAAGATCCCTGATGACACTTGCGCCGGAAATATCTCCCCGTTTTTTCTCTTGAAAGTAACAACTCCGCTTGCACGGGAGCATCTTGCCCTGGTCTCGAGCGCATTTTTCAGTTTCGGATCACCGGCGTCTACTATGCCATCCCTACCTATGCGCATCAGTTCCTCTTCTGTCCAACCAAGGGCGTCGCAGGCGGCCGAGTTTGCTTTTAGTATTGTTCCGTCCGGTCTTGTTAACATAATGCCATCCATCGAGTTCTCAAAGATATTGCGGAACTGCAATTCGCGCTCCTCAAGCGTTATCATTGCCTCGCTTTTCGCATGAGCTTCGCACTCGATTTCTCTCCTGGCCTTTGACTGTAACAGGGCCAGTTCATCGGACCGCATTTTGTCAAGTTTCAGGAAAGTTATGTAAATGTTAACCAGGGCTGTGAGCAGCAATCCGCACATTAATGTTGCTGCTGGGAGCCAGGATCGGGAGCCCCAACCGCTTGAACCCTTTGGAGATTCACAAATCACCGTCCACTTTATACCCGAATTATCCAGAACAGCTTTATAGTGGAGTCTGGATTCAGGGTCACGGATGGAATTAGCCTGCCTGTCAGTTCCATCGACTCCTGGAGGGGCGCTGGAATAGAGCAAACGGTAATTACCTTGTCCGGGTTGGTCAAACACGTGTACGATCATGTCGTCTGTTTTCAGAGCGCCAAGCGCACCCTGGATAAATGCCTTTACGTTGAAGACCGCTAGATAGAAACCGGTGAGGTTTGTCCGACGTGCATCGACAGAATCCAAAATGGAGCCTTTATTGTAGACCGGGGCAAAGACGAGAAAACCTAGCTCATCGGCCTGTTCCTGAATGAGTCTGAGAGGTTCAACCGCAACCATTCTCCCGGAGTCTCGAGAATCAGCCAGGGATTTGGTCCTCTTGGAATCAGAGGATGGATCGTAGCCCAGGACTACTTCATTGCCCGTAAAGGGTTCGAGGTAAACCACCGGGAAATATTCCTCATGCCTGGATCTACGTTCGAGTGTTCCGTTCAGATTTTTCTGCGTGATCTGGAAGTTGGTAAAACCTTCTTTTTGTATGTCACGCTCAAGTGAATCACGTTCCGAACCGGTCACTCGCGGCAACCATTGTAATGCCCTGAATGATTTGTCAGTCTGTGTCGTTTCCCGCACAAACTCCGAAAACTCCTTCCTGCTGACAAAATCCGAAGCATTGTATAAATAGGTCAGCGACTTGAGAATAGTCTTGTACCTTTCAATTCCATCTTCAAAACCATTTACCGTGTTCACTGCTGACTTCTCAAAGTTCAGCTTGTTTAAAGACTCCTCCCATGTGTACGCCAGGTAATATGCGTAAACTGAGAGGGCGAAGCCAAAACCCACTCCAAGAATTACGAAAAGATGGTCCAAACTCGAAGGCCGAACTGTCCAGCGGTTTTTGGAATCCTGTTTAGACATAATTCTATGACTTTCTGATCGGGGTAGCGGTGGTCGAGCCCAACCCCGAAAAACTGTTCGCTAGCGCCTGTAAGGCAAATTCTGATTCAACAGGCTGATTTTCAACCTGCTCATGATTTCCTGATTTCTGAATAGTTCTAAATCCAATCAAACGCAATTGTTCCATGCAGTGAATCTCCTAAAAGCCCGCTCAGTGCAACAAATGCAGGCAATTAGCGTAGATGTATTGATGGCGTTTAGCCCACCAGTCTGTCCATACTGTTTATTGTCAGCAATTTATGGGCCAAACAAACAGAAAACATGAAGTTTTATTTTTATTATATAAAACAATGAGTTGAGTAATCAGGGCAGGAACGATCAAAACGGGCCAATACGAGCAGAATTTCCGAGTGTCCTGTTTTTATGACATTCGCGCGCGAAAATCCTCCCAAAACTGCGTCAGAAACCAGGAGCAAGTGTCATGCTATTAGGACAGATGGCTGCGCGGTGTGTCAGAAACTACCATTAGGCTATTTTTCCTAAGATGTCTGTAAAGGGCGTCCCTGGAAATACCCAGGCTTTTTGCGGCCTTCGATTTGTTCCCTTTGTAGCGGTTAACCACTTCCTGGCAAACTGAGGCCAGCATTTTGGAAACGATCTCTGAGAGCGGTTGACTTTCTAAGCCATCGACTGAGAACACCCAGTCAATAGTGGTGGTTTGGGTTGTGGGGAGCTGGAGGAAGAACTTTCCGCCTTTCCACAACATGAGGGATCGCTCGAGGACATTTCTAAGTTCTCTCACATTACCCGGCCAATGATAGTTGCACAGGCTCTTGTAATGGTCGATGTCCATCGCAGGCCTCATGGTCAGCGGGATGTCGCAGTTAAGCAACTGGAGTAACTCTCTGCAGAGTACGGGAATATCCTCGAGCCTGTCTCTCAGCGGCGGAACTACGATTGGAAAAACATTTATCCTGTGGAATAGTGGGCTCATGAAACGGCCCTGCTCAACCTCCTCCTCCAGTCGTCTATGAGTAGCCACGATGAGCCTGCTATCAACCATAATCCGTTTGGCTCCGCCGACACGCAAGAAGGATTTGGTGTCGATAAATGAAAGTAATTTGGCCTGCAAGGATGTAGATAGCTCTCCGATTTCATTGAGAAGGATGGTTCCGCCCTCCGCCAGTTCCAACAGGCCCCGTTTCTGAACGGCAGCCCCGGTAAAAGCGCCTCTTTCGTGACCGAAAAGTTCCGATTCAGCCAGACTCTCCGGCAGGACCGCGCAGTTAATGGGCACGAATGGTCCAGACTTCCGTTTTGAGTTGTCATGAATCCATCGTGCGAGGCGATCCTTTCCCGATCCGCTCTCTCCGAGCAGGCAAACGGTTCCGTCAGAGTCCGAGGCAGCCTGGGCCAGACTCATTGTTTCTCGCATCACCGCCGACAGGTAATTCTCGTTTTCATCATGTTCACAACTTGCCACTCTCTTCTGCTCTGTGACATTTCGGCCTATACAGCATAATCCGATGACTTTTCCGTTGAAATCCCTCAGAGGGGTGGCGGATTCGCTGAATGTCAACATAACGCCTGAGATCTGCCGGATCTGTTCGTATTGGGCTGAAACGCCTTTGAGTACACGGCTAAATATCCTGGAGAGACTGGCGCCCGTTTCGGGGCCGAAAACATCCTGAGGCCGTAAGCCGACTACCTGCGATTCTGATAGACCCAGGAGATTCAGGCTTGCGGCATTTGCGTGTGTGTAGCGCATCCTCTTGTCCAGAATGAAAATGGAATCTGCGGCGCTCTCGAAAACAGCCCTGAACCTCTCCTCAGTCCGATGTAACCTGTCAGCCTCGACCTCCTTGAGTTCCGTTATGTCACGCCCAACAGCTTGAATCTCCAGTGGTTTTCCAGTTTCATCGAAGAGCGATACTTCGGTCCATTGCTGAAAACGCGTCTTACCCATGGCGTCGGTATCTTTAGTCTCGTATGTCCTCACTGAACCAGAGCCATCCGGCAGTGGTCTGTCGGGTTTGACATCCTGCAGCCATTTCCTCAGTGATGGTAAACCTGCCGTCGCTCTCGACAAATCCTCCTTTTTGATGCCGAAATAAATGCAGTAGGAGTCATTTGCGTAAGTCAGGGCGCCTTCCCCTGTACAGCGGCAAACCAGCTCAACCTGGGTCTCTACAAGGGCCCGGTACCGTCTCTCACTCTCGCTCAGTCGCTGCTCAACCTCCACCCTTGCAAAAGCCATTTCAATCGTTGTCCTGAGCGACACTGAATTAACGGGCTTTAGCATATAAGCTAGCGGCTCGGTGAGCTTTGCCCTCTTTATGTAGCTGTCACTCACGTGTGATGTCAGGTATATTATCGGGATTGTCGAATTGGTCCGTATTCGGTTTCCAGCCTCGATCCCGTCGATATTTCCTGCAAGCTTGATATCCATTAGTATTAGGTCGGGCCTGGTTTTTCTGGCAATTTCGATGGCTTCCTCTCCAGTCGGAACGATCCAGTCTACCCTGTAACCCATGTCCTCCAAACGGGCCTTGAGCATCCGTCCTACGGAAACCTCATCTTCAACAACCAGTATCTGCTTTTTGTGGAGCAATTTTTGGAGCCTCTAAATGTTATTTTCCAGGTTTACTGTTAATCCCTTTAGCCCCCCATATATGCGTGCAATATTCATGGATGGCTCTGTCTGAAGAGAATTTGCCCATACGAGCCGTGTTCAGTATGGACATCCTGGACCATGCGGCCTGATCCACAAAAGCCCTGGCCACTTCTTCCTGACAGTCCATATAAGATCTGAAATCAGCTAAGACCATATATTCATCATGATGCAGTAGGGAATCAAGCAATGGTCTGAAAAGCAACCTGTCTCCCCTCGAAAACACACCGGCGCCGAGCTGATCCATGGCCAGCTTCAGCTCCCCATCACTTTCGTAACAGTCGCGTGGATTATAACCCCTAGCCCTGGTAGTCGACACCTGATCTGCCGTTAAACCGAACAGGAAGAAGTTTTCGTCTCCCACCTGCTCGCGTATCTCTATGTTTGCGCCATCCAGTGTACCTATGGTCAATGCGCCGTTCATGGCAAATTTCATGTTGCCGGTCCCCGAAGCCTCCTTTCCGGCCGTGGATATCTGTTCTGATAAATCAGCCGCAGGATAGATTCGCTGACCAATCTTTACACTGAAATTAGGAACGAAAACGACCTTCAGTCGTCCATGCATGTTGACATCACTATTAATGACGTCTGCGACTGAATTTATCAGTTTGATAATAAGCTTTGCCATGAAATACGCCGGAGCGGCCTTACCGCCAAAAATGAAAGTCCTCGGGGTAATAAGGCTGTCAGGATCGCTCTTGACCCTGTTGTAAAGCGCTATGATGTGGAGCGCATTCAGATGCTGCCTTTTATATTCATGTATACGTTTGACCTGGACATCAAACAGCGACTCCGGCTCGACCTTTATGTCGAGGGTTTTCTTTATGTAATCAGCAAGCTTTTCCTTTGAGTAAAGTTTGATTTTTCGCCATTGCTGTTGAAAATCCCTGTCATCAGCAAACTTTTCTAGTTCGGGAAGGTGGGAGGGGGTATCTTTTATCCATTCATTCCCTATTTTTTCGCTCACGAGTGAAGCCATTTCGGGATTGGACAAAGCCATCCATCGTCGGGGTGTCACGCCGTTAGTAACATTACTGAACTTCTCGGGCCACAATTCATAGAAATCGCGCAGAGTCTGACTTTTCAGAAGTTCGGAATGCAGGGCGGCGACACCGTTGATGGCGTGTCCACCGACACAAGCCAGGTTCGCCATCCGCACGTATTTTTCACCGTGTTCATCTATTATGGACAGACTGGCTATTCGTCGCTCATCATTAGGGAATTTCTCACGCGCCTCATTCAGGAAATGATGATTGATTTCATAGATGATCTCAAGGTGTCTTGGCAGAAGGCTCTTAAAAAGTGGCAGCGACCATTTCTCAAGAGCCTCTGGTAATAGCGTGTGGTTTGTGTAGGCAAAAGTCTTTGAGGTCACTTCCCATGCCACTTCCCATTCCAGGTAATGCTCATCCACGAGTATCCTCATGAGTTCAGGAACCGCGATGGCCGGGTGGGTATCATTCAACTGGATTGCAAAACTGTTGTGGAAATCCTTCAACGGTATGTCCAGATCAATACACAGATCGACGAGGTTCTGCAATGTGCATGAAACGAAGAAATACTGCTGTGACAGGCGCAACTGCTTTCCTTGGGAAGGTTCATCATTCGGATAGAGCACCTTGGTTATGGTCTCCGAAAAAACCTTCTCATTGACTGCGCCGTAGTAATCACCCACATTAAATGCCTGAAAATCGAATGATTCGCAGGCTTCAGCCTTCCACAACCTCAGAAAATTGACTGTTTCAGCCCTGTATCCCGGAACGGGTGTGTCACAGGCGACGCCCTTGACCATCAGATCGGGTCTCCATATCACTCTGTAATGGCCTTCTGCGTCGTGATAGGACTCCGTTCTGCCGCCAAACCTAACATTGAATGCTATTTCGGGCCTTAATATTTCCCAGGGATTCCCAAACCTAAGCCATTTGTCGGTTCTTTCTATCTGCCAACCGTCATGAATTAACTGGTCAAATATCCCGAATTCGTATCGAATGCCGAATCCAAAGGCCGGCACATCCAGAGTGGCCAGGGAATCCAGATAACACGCCGCCAGGCGGCCTAAGCCGCCGTTACCCAAACCCGGCTCCAGTTCGCATTCAAGAACCTCATCCAGGTCCTGGCCCAGGGTGTTCATCGATTCCCGCGTCTCTTCCATTATATCAAGGCTCAGTATGGCGTTTCCAAGCTGAGGCCCCATCAGGAACTCCGCGGAAAGGTAGCAGACAACCTTGAGATCCGGGCGCATCAGTATTGAACGCGATGTATTGATCCAGCGTTCGACCAGACGGTCTCGCACGGCGCTTGCCAGAGCCACATACCAGTCGTTGGTTGTGGCGAATTCAGGAAGACGCGCCTGCTGATAGTAGAGGTGATCAAGCACTCCGCGAGCCAAGCCGTGACTTGTATAACTCAGCCTCGCATCCTCAGATTCTTCACAAGCTGTACTGCTGTTGTTCCTGTCCTCGGTCATTGCTTCCAGAGCCTCTTTTTTCTGCTGATGAAAATGTTTTCAGGTAGCGTTTGAAATTTCCTTGCCCTCTGCTATCTTCCTGGCCAGCGCCAGAAGTTCTTTAACCTTCACCGGCTTGGAGAGGTAATCATCCATACCGGCCTGTAGACACTTCTCCCGGTCACCCTTCATGGCATTGGCAGTCATTGCCACTATGGGGATGGACTTTCCCGTTAGGCTTTCATAACGACGTATCAGGGATGTGGCCTCAAAACCGTCCATCTCCGGCATTTGGACATCCATTAATACAAGATCAAAAGGCTGTTTTTCTACAGCCTCTACTGCCTGTTTTCCGTTGGTGACCGTCACCAGCGAATGACCGGCCTTTTTTAGAGCTACCTCCACAAATTTCTGGCTTATCGGATTATCCTCCGCTACCAGAATTCGTAAAGGCCTTGATCCGGATGAATCTTGAATTCCATGGTCACTCACAAATTTGAATTCATGTGTCTTGTGCTTACCAAGGACCAGATTTAACTCATCCAGTAACTGGGTCCTTTTTATCGGTTTTGCGAGATATCCGGATATGTTGAGTTCCGTGCACCTTAGGGCGTCATCAGGGGAGTGCGATGAGGTCATTATTATGACAGAGCCGTCAAAAAGTCCGGGATTCCTGTTAAGATATTCAACAAACTGATAGCCGTCGAGTCCGGGCATCTGAACATCCAGCATCATCACTTCGAATGGAGAATGATCCCTCCTGGCTGCTTCAAGCAATTCCATGGCCTGTTCGGACCCTGTGGCTTCCGTTGCCTGCATGCCCCACTGAGTGAAAGTCTGTACCAGAATTAGCCTGTTGATCGGATTGTCATCGACAATCAGCGCCTTCACGTTTTTCAGCCTTTGGACCTGTTCAGGCTGTTTATCCGATGCTTCCCCAGACAAATAGCCGAATTGGGCAGTGAAGTAAAAGCTGCTACCCTTGCCAGGTTCACTCTCAACCCATATCCTTCCGTTCATCAATTGTACAAGCCTGGATACTATCGTCAACCCTAGTCCAGTCCCGCCATAGCGTCTTGTGGTGGATGAATCAGCCTGCTCGAACGGTTGAAAGATCTTGTCGAGTTTCCCCGGCTCTATTCCGATACCTGTGTCACTCACACAGAACAAAAGGTTGACCAGGCCCTCAGAAAAGCTTTCAGGCTCTACTGTCAGATTGACAAAACCCCTCTCAGTGAATTTTATGGAATTTCCCACAAGGTTCGTTATTATCTGGCGGAACCTCACAGGGTCGCCTATTACCCGTTCAGGAACTCCCTTGTTCACCAGGCATGAAATTTCTACAGTGTTGTTTTTCTGAAGACTAACGGCCAGCGTATTTATGGTTTCTTCGATAAGTTCGTGAAGGTTGAATTCCGTATATGAAAGATCGATTTTCCCTGCCTCGATCTTTGAGAAGTCCAGTATATCGTTAATGATAATCATCATGGCTTCAGCAGATGTCAGCACTGCTCCCAGGTATTCCTGCTGTTCGTTGCTGAGATTCGTGTTCAAAGCCACTTCTGTCATTCCAATGATACCGTTCATCGGGGTTCTGATCTCATGGCTCATGTTAGCCAGGAATTCGCTTTTTGCGGCATTTGCCTTTTCTGCCTCAGCAGCGAGATTGTTTGCCCTGGCATTGGCTTCCTCAAGGTTTTTATTTGTCCGAATGAGTTCCTGCTCAACCTTTTTTCGGGCAGTGATGTCGAGGTCAGATCCACGATAGCCCTTCAGCGATCCGTCCGGATTCAGCATCGGGACACCATTCGTTATTACGATGACCTCATCTCCATTTTTTCCTTGAGCCACGTTTTCGACATTCTTGAATACGTTTTTGGCATCGAATATGGCAAAAGCCGATTTCTTGAACGATTCTCGGCCTTCTTCCGGATGCAGCTCATAGAAAGCCATTTTCCCTATCATCTCATCAGGTGTATATCCCAATAAATGCAGGGAGGCCTGGCTTACATAGGTGTAGACTCCCTGAGTATCAACCTCCCAGATCATTTCGCCACTGACTTCCGCTATCTGGACAAACCTTTCATCACTGGCCTTCAGCTCCTCACGACGATGGTATTCTTCCGTAACATCCCTGAAAACAAGCACTGCTCCCAGCAGGTTGCCGTTTGCATCACGAATCGGG